>WRKV01000088.1 GCA_009777915.1 Bacteroidales bacterium
AGTATAGAAGTGCGCAAGGAACTCACCGACGAGTGGGGGCGGCGAGGTGTGCCCAAGGGCAAGGAATACGCTGTGTTGACGGACATCATCACGCAAGCATGGTCGGGAATGACCACCAAACAATACAAGCAGCACAAGGGCTTGAAGACCGAGAGCCTGCGCGACAACATGACCAATCTCGAACTCGTCCTCAATATGCTTGCTGAGGTGACAACCACGGAAATCTCTAAGGAAAAACAACCTCAAACCACCACACAAAACCGCGAGATTGCCCAACAGGGCGGTGAAATAGCTGGCGACACGCGTAAAAAAATTGAGGCTAAAACAGGCAAAAAAATCATCAGTTCGACGAATGCGAAATTGCTGTCGCTGAACAAGGGTGTGGCGTAATGGCAGCGAAGGTGTGGTTGTAGAGGTCGAAAATTTTCGACCCATACAATTTAATTATCCCTCACGCACCGCACGGCGAACCCACGAGCCTTACTGAAGTTGAATTGCGGATTAACCATCTCTAGATCGAAGCGGTGGTAGTACGCATCCGTGGCACTGCTCTGAGTGTACGACCAGTAGGCCGAATATGGACTCGTGAGAAAGTTCGCTGACGCTGTAAAGCGGAAGCCCCCCCAAGTTCCAGTGGCGGTTCCTGTATATTTCTCATTTGCATCTGTTCCTGTCCAACCGTTGGAAGTGTCATCGTTAGTTACACTGCGGTCATCACCTGTGCCCCCCAAAGCAACATCCAAATTCACAAAATCCTGACAAGAAGGAACTCGCCAATCGCCCGGACAAAGTTGAGCAGCAAAACGATGAACCATACACCAAGAAAAATAATGACCCAAAAACCCTACACCGGCTTGGCGAGCCTGACGACAATCAGCAACAGCAACACTATTGGCATACTCATCAATGTTGGTTGTATTACCCTTTGCACAACCCGGGGCAATAACCGCATCCGACCATTCTTGTGTGATGCCATTGCCGGAAATTTGCCACGTGGTATTGGTAACAAAAGTTGGCGTGCCCAACGTAAACGTGAGAGCATTGTTGTTGCAACCTGTTGCACCAATCCATGGCGTGCAAGCGGGTCCAACAATATGCTTTCCACTGGTATTGTCGGTTGTAGCCGTGCTCCCGCAACCGTCGGTTGCCACAGCGTAGTAGTACACGCCGTCGGTGTTTACTGTAGCACTCGGCGGTGCAAAAGTGTTGCCTGTGGCATCACTCACTGGCGAGCCTCCTGATGAGGTTGCTGTTGTGCTCGAATACCACTGAATGGTAATCGGTGGAGTACCTGCGGGCTCAGCGGTAAGCGTAAGCGTTGAGTCAAAGGCTATGTTTAGTGCTGTGGTTTGGTCGATGGTTGGTGTAACCATACCAATGGTGGGCAGTGCATTGAGGGTTATGCTACCGTGTAGTAACTCTACGCCACAGGTATTGCTTACGGTGTAGTGATGAGTGCCGATATCTGTTGGTGCTCCTTTTATGGAGACAGGCCACGCGTATTCCCGGTCGCCGAGCGGAGTCGAGGCGTCGCCCGAAACCGTGATGCCATCAGGCGTTTTGATAGACGCGAAACGTGTACCGTCCGTCCACCAAGTGATGACAAGGGTTTTTCCGATGACCGAAGGAAATTCGATCTCCTCTATCGACTCGCCAGGGCAAAGAGTCTGATGCAAGGGTGCTTCAGGGCACCACTGCGGAATAGGACAATGAGCAAAACTTTTAGTCGCAAAAGCTGCGATAAGGATTAAGATAAAAATTAATTTTTTCATGATTGTTTTGGTTTTATGATTTATGAATTATGATTTAGGGCAATAAAAAAAGCGGACTTAAATATCCGCTTTTCGAGGTCTTGAGAATACCCATTGTACTAAGATAAGTAAGCCCGCTCTTGCGAGCATTTACTACCTATTCAAGCACAATTTTGAAATTTCTCAAGTTTCGAAAAGCAAGAATAGCAAATGCTATACTTTATTTATATTTTCATCTATTTCATGGTTTTGGTTTTTGGTTAAAATTTTTGCAAAGATACGAAAAAATTTGAAAACACAAAAAAAATTCGTATCTTTGCACCAAAAAAAACTATGTTAGGAACTTTTCAAAAACATTTACAAGACGAACTTGCTGCCATTGAGCAGGCAGGTCTTTACAAAAAAGAACGTATCATTGTTACGCCACAAACCGCTGAAATCAAGGTGAACAGCGGACAAGAAGTGTTGAATTTTTGTGCCAACAATTATCTTGGATTAGCCAACAATCCGAAGTTGATTGCTGCTGCCAAAAACGCTCTCGACGAACGTGGCTACGGCATGTCGTCCGTGCGATTTATCTGCGGAACACAAGATTTGCACAAAACTTTGGAAACCAAAATTTCCGAGTTTTTTAGAATGGAAGATGCGATTCTTTATGCGGCGTGTTTCGATGCCAACACCGGACTTTTCGAAACCTTGCTTCACGAAGAAGATGCGATTATTTCAGACACGTTGAATCATGCGTCCATTATCGATGGCGTGCGTCTCTGTAAGGCTAAACGCTATCGCTATGCAAATGCAAACATGGAAGAATTGGAAAATTGTTTGAAAGAATCGCAAGCCCAACGCTACCGAATGATTGTTACCGATGGTGTTTTTTCGATGGATGGCAATGTGGCACCGATGGATAAAATCATCGCTTTGGCTGAGAAATACAATGCTTTGGTGATGGTCGACGAAAGTCATTCTGCCGGAGTTGTCGGAAAAACAGGTCGTGGAGTGAGCGAACAATTCAATGCTTGGGGAAAAATCGACATCATCACCGGAACGCTCGGCAAGGCGTTTGGCGGGGCAATCGGAGGTTTTACAACCGGAAAAAAAGAAATTATTGACATGCTTCGTCAACGTTCGCGTCCGTATTTATTTTCGAATTCAATCCCGCCAATGGTTGCTGCTGCAGGGATTGAGATGTTCGACATGGTTTCATCAACCAATGAATTGCAAGATCGTTTGCACGAAAACACTGCCTATTTTTATGAAAAAATGACGGCAGCCGGATTCGACATCAAACCCACGCAATCCGCTATCTGTGCGGTCATGCTCTACGATGCCAAACTTTCGCAACAGGTGGCTGCCAAACTTTTGGACGAAGGTATTTATGTGATTGGTTTTTTCTTTCCTGTAGTGCCGAAAGATCAAGCCCGCATTCGTGTGCAACTGTCCGCCGCACACACGAAAGAGCACTTAGACAAAGCCATTACCGCTTTCACGAAAGTGGGAAAAGAATTAGGCGTGATCCAATAAAAATTAAACACCCAAACCATGCTACAAATCAACACTATCAAGGAAAAAACTAACGAGGTTATCGAACGCTTAAACATCAAAAATTTCAAAAACGCCGACCAGCATATCAAAGACGTTTTAGAGATTGATAAACGTCGCAGAGAAGTGCAACAAAAAGCCGATGATCTGCTTGCGGAAGGCAATAAAATCGCTAAAGAAATCGGCGTACTCATGGCAAAAGGACTGAAAGATGAAGCCGAAAAAATTAAAGCCAAAACTGCCGAATTAAAGCAAGAAAGTAAAAATTTTCTCGATAAATTATCGGATATAGAAAGACAACTTGAAGCGAAAATGGTGCTCCTTCCCAATCTCCCGCATGCCTCTGTTGGCAAGGGTTTCGGAGCCGACGACAATGAGGTTGTGCATCAGGAAGGGGAGCTTCCGAAATTGTCGGAAGGTGCCGTTCCGCATTGGGATTTGTGTGCGAAATACGACATTGTGGATTTCGAGTTGGGCAATAAAATCACAGGTGCGGGGTTCCCTGTGTATAAGGGCAAGGGTGCGAGATTGCAGCGTGCGTTGATTGATTTTTTCTTGGACAAGGGCGTTGAGGCGGGCTATCTGGAGGTGCAGCCTCCGCTGATGGTGAATGCGGATTCGGGTTACGGAACCGGGCAACTTCCCGACAAAGACGGACAGATGTACCACATGCCGCTCGACGATTTGTATATGATTCCGACGGCTGAGGTGCCGGTTACGAATTTGTATCGCAACATGATTTTGTCGCAAAAGGATTTGCCGATTCGCAATGTGGCGTATTCCGCTTGTTTCCGTAGGGAGGCAGGGTCTTACGGTAAGGATGTTCGCGGATTGAATCGCCTGCACCAATTCGACAAGGTCGAGATTGTGAACATTGCACATCCCGAAAAATCATACGAAATTTTGGAGGAAATGAAAGACTATGTGGCATCGTTGGTTCGTGCACTGGGTCTGCCTTTCCGGATATTGAGGCTATGCGGTGGCGACATGAGTTTTGCCTCAGCACTGACCTATGATTTTGAGGTTTGGAGTGCTGCTCAGGAGCGATGGCTCGAAGTGAGTTCGGTGTCGAATTTTGAGAGTTTTCAGTCGAACCGCATGAAGTGCCGTTTCAAAAACGACGACGGAAAAACGCAGTTGGTTCACACCCTCAACGGCTCTGCCATGGCATTGCCACGCATCGTTGCCGCACTTTTGGAGAACAACCAAACGCCTGAAGGCATCGTCGTTCCTGATGTTTTGAGAGGTTATACGAGGTTTGATGTGATTGATTAAAGCATGTAAAATCAAACACTCTTACCAAACAATTTTCCTTGACAATATCCGGTTGCCATCGTAAAACGTGCAAATATACACGCCTTGCGGGAGATGGGTTAAATCAAAATAAAAATCATTTTGTCCCACATTTACGGCATTATTCGACGCGATTGTGGCAACAGGCTGTCCAACGGTGTTCACAAGCGAAATCGTGACTCTCATCGGCGTTTCGGCATTGATTCGAGCATGAAGTTGTCCCTGATTAACAACCACATCAAACGCAATATGGTCGGGAATGCTCCGCACCGCAATGGATGCCGGAGGAGGGTCGGGCACATTCGGCGTGTTTTTCATGCTCGGAAACGTGATATAATCCACCCAAGCACGATCTTGTCCTGCCGGAGTATTGCCGTATTTGACATACGTCCATTCGAAAAACTGAACGCCGGACTCAACCTTATATGCAAATCGTGTCCAAGGTATTTCACCGGAAAAAATTGCTATTTCCTCATAATCATAGTCCTCTTCATCAGCAAGATAGTGCCAAATCCAAAATTCCAAGAAATCATCATCTTCTGCCGACGAAACTTTGTAGTAAAACACAATCGAATCCTCGCCGATTAAGTCGAAATCTTGCGTTACAATGGTAGGGTCATCTAAACCTTGCTTACTTCTTACCGAAAAATTGCCTTCATAAACCTCTGTTGTGGTATCCATTTCCCACTCAAAATCTTGACCAAACGGATACCAAATTAATTCGTGAAAATAACCTCGTTCAAAATCCTCAACTAAATTGCCTAACCCACCCTGTATCTGCGTTTGAAACGAAAATTCGTCTTTTTCTACGGATAAATCCAATGTATAGGGCAAAAACGCAGGTGCAGACTGCGTTTTCGTTAAATTAAACGTAAACGGAACACTTGAATTTGGTGTAAATGTCGCAATGCTTGGATTAAAGCCACTTACAGAAAGTTCGGGTGTTTGGCTGACCAATTGAATTTGAGCATTGGAAAGTTCGGCAAGACCTGAATTAGTAAGGGTTAGATAACCTTGATCATCAACAACGGAATATGCCGAAATCACAAATTCCGGAGATGCTGCAATCAAATCGAAATTATGTGTCGTTTCCAAACTATCGCTATAACTGACTGTTGCTAAAATTCGAATGTTGTGACGATTCGGTATTTGAGGAGAAATAATCAATTGATGATGAGATGTCCAAACAGAATCAAAATTTTCTAAAACAGAGATAACTTCTGCGTTTGGAACTATTTCAACGAACGGATTATCAGTTTGTAAATTCACGCTAATGTTGTTTGCAGCGATGTTTCTGATGTTTTTTAATTCCATAGAGATATTAACCGTTTCGCCGAAAATCGGCTGTGCTACTGCGTTAGAACCAATTGACAATTTATGATCGTTCACAACAAGGATAGGCACACCCAACGACGAAACCAAAACAGACGCCCTGTAAGGACTGTGATTTTGTGCGGTAACAACCAATTGTGCAAATCCAAACGAAAGTTCTTTCGCAATCTCCAAAATGATTTGTCCCGAACCATCGGCTTGACCTGCTGCCAACAGTTGTCCGTTCTGAGAAAATCCCGCATAAGCGTACGGTGGTGCATTTTCAATAATCAACGTATCGGTCAAATAGAAAATCTCACTGAGATGCTCACAATCAATTTGTTGAGGTTCAAACAAATACGGCATATACGACGGATCGCCCAACAAGTGATAAACTTCCCAATAATACCGCTTCATATCATCGTTAAGCGTTGCATTGCCTAATTGAACCGACATATTACCTTGCCGCATAATCTCGCCCGCACTCATCACCCATTCGCCAACAGGCATTCCCGCCGCACGAAACAGCCGATCGTAAACACCCGGTCCGGAATTTTGTGGCGTGATATTATTAGGAAAATTCGGGTCGTAATCCGGACTTTGACTCCAAGTGCTCGTGGAAACAGTTCCTACAGACCATTGAAAATCCTCTCCAAAAAATGTACTGTTCGTTGATCCGATATGACCAACCGCACCGCGTTTTTCCCCACGCAGCAAGGTTTCTCCCAAACAAACCGAACTATTGTTGAATTGATTCGTCAAACACGCATTCGTGATGACAAACGGATATTTATCCATGTTGTTTAAGCCATTCACATCGCTAACGTTCATCAAAGCTCGACTCCCATCATATTGCCATTGATTGAATAAACCATGCCCGGTATAATTCGCAAAACCCACGCCGCTATTGAGTGCAGCTATCGTGCGAGGTCTCGCCGTACTGATGTCTTCGGAACTTGAAATCACAGTGGAAATAATGTTATGACTCGAATTGAAATAATAATCTTCAGCATAGTTTATGGTTGCGTCCAAAATTCTACCATTTCGTCCACTTTCTCTGCCGGCAATCAGCAAACTGTTTTTCAAAAAATCCGTAGAAACGGTCATTTGTTCCATCGTCAGAATTTTTTCAATTTGGTTGTCTAAATCCGAAAGTGTGTTAGCGGACAAACGTCCGTAAAGCACGTCCGGCAAAGGATCGCTCGTATATTCAGCATAATAAAAATCGGTTATATGTGTGCCGCCGGCTTGCTGAATGACATAATTATTGGTTGAAAGTGCTGTTGGAAACGCAGGAATTTCGTCCGTATCGCCAACCAAAAGCAAGTAATCGGCACGTGTCGCCGGATTGTCGTAAACAGCTTGCAGATAATTTTTTATATTGTCTCTAAGTGTTGCTCCGCTTCCGCCAATGTCGTCAGTATAAGCCACTTGCACCTCAAAACCTTTTTGAATTTTCCAATCCATAAAAGGTTCTAACGCATTCGAAAATTTTCGATCGGAAACAATTTGATAAATTTTGGCGTTAGGAACGAGCGATTTGGATTTTGCCGAACTGTGTTGCGTTTCCGTAGATTCCGTAAAATGAATTTCGAAATCAATAGCATAATAAACCCGAATGATATTTTTCGACGGCAAATACTGAACGGGCAAAACGTTGAGTTGCACGAAACGCCGGTCTTTCATAATTCCGAGATGTTCCACATCTACCAAAGCCCGCGAATTAAAAGACTTTTGGCGATAAGCCGATCGGTTTTTCGTCAGAGCCGGCTCGTGAATTGCACTTTTTCGCATCGGCGGTTGAACCGGAAACAGCTGATTGGTAAACCCTTTCCGAGAAAGTTCGATATCCAGATACTCAATCGAAAGGATATTTATTTCAATTTTTGCATCAAGCGGAACTTCCAAAAGTTGCGTCTTTGCGGGAAGTTTAGGATGTCCGATGGCTCCGTGAAACACATAACCTTCCATTTGCAAAGCCGTAAAATCTTGCCCTTGAATGGTTATTTTTTCCAAATCCATTTCGGAAATCACATTAGAAAAAAACAGCGGACTTGATTGTCCCTGTAAGGGTGACACGTGTTGCGACCTCGCAGATTTTTGCGGTTCCGGAAACGTTACCCGTTCCGCAAAAACAAAACTCGTTGCGGAAACATAAAAAATAAATAACAATTTTTTCATTGGAAATTTTCTTGCAAAGATACGAAATTTTTTGTACCTTTGCAAAAAAATAAACATGAAAAATACTCCTTTCACACAAAATCACGTTGAGCTTGGTGCCAAAATGGTTGAATTTGCAGGCTACAACATGCCCGTACAGTATTCGGGATTAATCGATGAACATCTTGCGGTTCGCAATGCTGTCGGCGTTTTCGACGTGTCGCACATGGGCGAATTTTGGGCAAAAGGTCCGAAAGCCCTCGAATTTATGCAACGCATTACCACGAACGACGTATCTGCTCTCAAAGACGGTCAAGTGCAATACACCTGTTTGCCCAACGGAAAAGGCGGAATTGTCGACGATTTGTTGGTTTACCGTTTCAAAGCCGACGAATATTTTATGGTTCCCAACGCTGCCAATATCGACAAAGATTTTGCTCACATGAGTGCGATTGCAAAAGAAATGGGCATGAAAATCGGTAAAGATTTTTACAACGCATCGCAGGACTACGCTCAGTTAGCGGTGCAAGGACCCTTAGCCTTGCAAGCCATGCAAAAACTTACCACAACTCCTGTCGTTGATATGACCTATTATACGTTCAAAGTTATTGATTTTGCAGGGGTTTCTGATGTTATTTTTTCGATTACAGGTTACACCGGATCCGGCGGTTGCGAAATTTACTGCAAAGTTGAGGACGCACAAACCATTTGGAAGGCTGTATACGAGGCGGGTACTGAGTTTGGAATAAAACCGGCCGGCTTGGCTGCACGTGATACCTTGCGTTTGGAAATGGGATTTTGTTTGTATGGGCATGAAATTGATGAAACCACATCGCCGATAGAGGCCGGTTTGGGTTGGCTCGTGAAATTCGTTGATAACAAACCTTTTATCGACCGAGAAATGATGCAACAACTCAAAGCCGAAGGCGTAAAACGCAAATTGGTTGGTTTCGAATTATTGGATAAGGGGATTCCGCGACAAGGTTACGAATTGTGTGATGCAGATGGAAATATCATAGGGCATGTTTGTTCCGGAACGCAGGCTCCGTCTCTGCAAAAAGCCATTGGAACAGGTTATGTTCAAACCGCTTTTTCAAAAATAGATACCGAAATTTGGGTTAAAATTCGCGAAAAATTAGTCAAGGCAAAAGTTGTAAAAATGCCGTTTAAATAAGATGAACTTTTGTATGAAACACCTATTTTTTTCCCTTGTTTTTTTCGGTTTTGCTGTTCAGGCACAGCATTCGACGCAACTTCCTGTGATTAAAATCCACACGGAAAATGCTGCTGAAATCACAAGCAAAGAGGTTTGGACGAATATGACATCCTTTATTTTGATTGATTCTCACCATTCCGAGCATAACATTTCAAGAACCGAATTGCCTCAAAAAGACAGGATTAGAGGACGTGGAAACACTACCTGGGGATATCCAAAAAAGCCGTATAGACTAAGATTTAGAGAAAATGTGTCGTTTTTTGGACTTCCTGCGGCAGAAAACTGGGTGCTATTAGCGGAGTACTTAGACCCAACGTTTCTCACGACTGCAACGGCATTTGAACTTGGAAAGAATGTTTTCGAATTGCCTTTCACGTGCACATATCACCACGTTCACGTATACCTGAACGATAGATATGACGGCGTTTACGTGCTAACTGAGCATCGACAGGCAGACCCACTCGGAGTGGGAGCACCGGGCAGGGTAAAAATTGATTCTGAGGGTTGGTTTATAGAAATAGATAGTTATTGGGACGAAGATCCTAAATTCAAAACAACAAATTACGACTTGCCCATCATGATAAAATCGCCGGAAGCCCGAGTAATC
>WRKV01000089.1 GCA_009777915.1 Bacteroidales bacterium
ATCGAAGTGTGTCGGCAATCAAGTCTGTGATATCATCCTGCAAGCCTGCGATGGTCGTGTTCAGATTTGCAGTGTCGGTTTGCAAGTCTGACACTTCGGTTTGCAGGTCTAAAATTTGTTCGAGCAAATCTGCGAGATAATCAGGGTCATCACAGTTTTCGAGCAGCAGCTCCAACCTTACAATTTCCTCGTGCAATCGCAAGGTGTCTGCGTGCAATCGTGCTGTGTCGCCTTGCAACCCATCAATCGTAAGTTGTAAATCGTCAATCGTACCTTCCAAGCCCGCGATGGTCGTATTCAGATTCGCCGTGTCGCCTTGCAACGCCTCATTCGCAGTGGTTAGTTTCTCAATACTGTCGCGTAACAGATCAATCAAATCATACAAATCATCTACCGAACTCGGGTCAAGCGCCCATTTTGCGTAAAGCGTGGTATCCGATATTACACGATCTGTATCAAAATCCCAGATGTTGATGCATCCGGGCTCTTTATACCAACCGCTAAAGATGAAACCCGCAGATGTGGGTGCAATAGGCTCGCTTGCCTGCTCGTTGTGGTAGATGTATTGTTCGGCAACTGCACTGCCACCCTGCGAATTGAATGTAACGGTATAAACGCTTACCGTCCATTTCGCATAAAGCGTAGTATCTGATGTTACTATATCGCTATCAAAATCCCAGATGTTAATGCATTCGGGTTCTGTGTACCAACCGCCAAAGGTAAAGCCTGTGAATGTGGGCACAGCAGGCTCGGTTACCTTGTTGTTGGGTGCAATAACGAGTTGCAAACCCACATGGCTACCCCCTTGCGAGTTGAAAGTGACAATGTGGACTTCTCCATCGGGATTAACACAAGTGAAAGCACTCCACTGAGGTGCACTACCATACAGATCTACACTGCTGGTAGGTACATATAAACAGCAGGCGGTCATATCTACATTGTTAAATACAGTAGTTCCAAGAGTGGGCGGAGTTTCAGCCAAAGAGGTTACCGAAGTTAGTCCGGTGCAACCGGAAAACGCATTGTCTCCGATCTCAGTCACGCTGCTGCCTATAGTGAGGTTTTTTAGTGCTGTGCCAAACCATGATGAGGTTCCGGAAGCGAAGGTGCTTCTGCCCAAATACAGCGTATCCACGGAAACATTGTTAAAGGCAGAAAACGGTCCTGTCCCGCTTAATATCAATACGCTTGTGCCATCTTCTATAACAATTTTTTTTAGTCCGGTGCAACCTCTAAACGCCTCCGATTGGATTGACGTCACGCTGTTGGGAATGGTTAGCGAAGTTAGTCCGGTGCAACCTCTAAACGCCTCCGATTGGATTGACATCACGCTGTTTCCAATGGTTAGCGAAGTTAATCCGGTGCAACTGTAAAACGCACTGCTTCCAATAGTATTCACGCTGTTGGGAATGGTTACCGAAGTTAGTCCGGTGCAACCGTAAAACGTCCTCATTGCGATTGACGTTACGCTGTCTGGAATGGTTACCGAAGTTAGTCCGGTGCAACCGTAAAACGCACTGCTTCCAATAGTATTCACGCTGTTTGGGATGATTACCGAAGTTAATCCGGTGCAATTGTTAAACGTCAACTCTCCGATTTCAGTCACGCTGTTTGGAATGATTACCGAAGTTAGTCCGGTGCAACTGTTAAACGCACCGAACCCGATTGTATTCACGCTGCTTGGAATGTTTACCTCAGTTAGTCCGGTGCAACTGTTAAACGCATAGTATCCGATTGTATTCACGCTGCTTGGAATGTTTACCTCAGTTAGTCCGGAGCACTCGGAAAACGCCTCGTTTCCAATTGTAGTCACGCCATCCTCAATAATTACCGTAGTGATAGTCGTGCGATGGCTAACCCAAGGAACAGTCCACCACGACATCCAATTCTCCATTGCTCCCGTTCCCCTGATGGTGAGCGTGTCGTTGCTTAGGGTTGCAGTTACGTCTTCAGCATTCGGGCTGCCGATGTCCCAAGTAGTCTGAGCACTAAGGCTTGCAGTGCAAAGCCATCCGCAGAGTAGAAGTAAATTTAGTTTTTTCATGACGTTGCAGTTAAATGGTTTGTAGCACTGATAAGGTTAACGATCTCCTCCACATACTTGCCTTCAGGTTTCCCCTGCGGATGCAGAGCGGTGATAAACACACTGCGAAACCCCTCTATTTTCCGGGCTCGCAGCGTTTTCTTCTGCTCATTGCCTTTGTTCATATACTTGAACTCTACCTCTGCACAGGTTTCGGATTTGCCCAGATGTTTGAGGAAATCCCTCTCCAAGCCCGAGGTCAGCATCACGACATATTGAGGCTGCAACAGTTCGATCTCCTTTCGGAAAATATCGACATAAGCCGCCTCGAATTCACTGCTGAACAGGTGGGTTTTGGTGGTGGCTAACTTGTAGAGATTGGTTCTTGCAAAATGCGAGATGCCGGGTTTGTCCTCTACTTGCTTGGCGATTCTGTGCAGGGTTCTGACGAATGAACTCCTGGGATACGTCACCTTTTTACTCATGGTTTCGATGTAGTCGCCATGAATTTTTCCAAACGCATCGTCAATCTTTTGATTGACGTTTTTCTTTTCTCTGTCTGCCATGTTTTCGGCTTTGCCTACAAACAGTAGCCCTTTGTCTCCGTCGTAGTTCTCGCCATAGCGTGCAACGAACGGCACATAGTTGGATTGGATTTTTTCTGCGAGGTTCTCCTCGTAGATGCGTTTGATTTCGCTTAGTTTGGTTTGTGATGGTTTCATCGTTTTTTTTTGATTATTTGGTTGTTAATTTATATTTGTGGTATCCGTAGGGGCGTATTGCATACGCCCCCGCCAACGGTTGTGACGAATGCCAACAGGGGCGTATGCAATACGCCCCTACGGCACGCCATCGCCACCCGTACGGAAATAAAAAACGCCGCCATCGAACCATAATCCGACAACGGCAAATATATTTTTTGAAATAACGTAACTAACTGATTTCCAATGGGGGGGGGTAAACGCCTGAAACACAGGTGATTTGCTGTGTTTTTGGGTGATATTTTTGTTGGGTTTTGTTCATTGTTTTTTCAGAAAGGCGTGAAATGATTTTGCAAAGATACGATTTTTTTTTGGAATATGCAAATTGGTGAACTGTAAGGTGTGAACCGTGAATGGTAAATCGTAAATCCGTAAATTGTAAATAAAAAAAAACAAAATGCTTTGCATTTCGTTTTTTTTTGTATCTTTGCAAAATGAAACCTATTATCGCAGGTCCTTGTTCTGCCGAAAGTGAAGAACAAATTTTGAAAATTGCTGAGTTTTTAGCCACGAAAACATCAGTAAAAACAATGCGTGCAGGCGTTTGGAAACCCCGAACTCGTCCGGGTGGTTTTGAAGGTCATGGCGAAATAGCTTTGAAATGGTTGCAAAACGCAAAGCAAACATTCGGTCTTTCAATCGCTGTGGAAGTCGCTATGCCTGAACATGTTGAACTATGTTTGAAACACGATATCGACACGGTTTGGATCGGTGCCCGAACAACCGGAAATCCGTTTGCCGTCCAAAAAATTGCGGAAAGCCTTACGGGATGCGACTTGTCGGTAATGGTCAAAAATGCACTGAGTCCCGATTGGTCGTTGTGGTTGGGTGCAATCGAACGTATCGAAAAATCCGGAATCACCAACATTAAAGCCATTCACAGAGGTTTTAGCACCAATCAAAATTCGCAGTTTCGCTATCCGCCGATGTGGGAAATTCCGATTGAAATCAGACGCCGTCGCCCGAATATGCCGATGTTTTGCGATGCCAGCCATATTGCCGGAAAGGCAGACCTGGTCCCGCTTATCGCTCAAAAAGCCTTCGATATGGAAATGGACGGCTTGATGATTGAACTTCACAACGAACCGAAAGTCGCACTAACAGACGCATCGCAACAATTAGGTTTTTCGGAATTTGAAAATTTAATCACTCAATTAATTGAAAAAAATCCAACGTATCAAGGTGCCGAATTAGAAAAAATGCGAGCATTAATCGATGATTTGGACGAAGAACTGATTGCCAATCTGGCAAAACGTATGAAACTCGTTGATGAAATGGGTAAATATAAACACGAAAATCAAATTACCATTTTACAGATGGGACGTTGGAAAAAAATGCTTGAAAACCGCTTGAAAATTGGTCAAGAACAAAATCTCGACCAAACATTTATGCTTGATTTTTGGCGTTTGATTCATGCGGAAGCACTGCGGATTCAGAATAAAACCATGTAACAAAAAAATCACTTATATGAAAGCATTTAACCAATTTTCTGCGGTATGTTTATTGTTTTTTGCGACTTCGGGAACCTCCGGCAATGCACAGGATTACGTGCATTACACCGGCAAAACCCTCTCGAACGTGGACTATCATCACGGACAGTTGACTCCGGTAGTGGGCACTCACAATATCCAAACCATGCGAGCCAATCGGCAATACCCCGAAAACAGCGATGGTTTCGGGTGGACCTACAATCACGCATCCATGTTGGCTTATTGGAACAACACGTTTTACTTGCAATATCTGAGCAATGAAGTTGGCGAACACGTTTCCCCCGGACAGGTGTTTTTGCAAACCTCTCAAGATGGCTATCATTGGACGAAACCTCAGGTGTTGTTTCCGCCATACGATGTGCCGGAAGGCTATTCCAAAAACGGAGCGGGCGTTCCTGCACAAAACATGAAAGCCGTGCCGCATCAACGCGTGGGATTTTTTACCTCGTCCACAGGGAGGTTGCTGACTATGGCGTATTACGGTGTATCCCTCGAAGATCTTAGCAGTCCCAACGATGGAAACGGCATAGGTCGAGTGATTCGTGAAATCCATAAGGACGGTAGTTTCGGACCCATTTATTTTATTCGCTATAATCGGAATTTTTCCGAAAAAAATACGGATTTTCCGTTTTATACGAGAAGTAGAGACAGAGCATTTGTGGCGGCTTGCAACGAGTTGCTGGCTTCGCCGCTTTACATGATGCAATGGGCGGAAGAAGCCGACCGAGACGATCCGTTAATCCCCTTAAAAAAGGATTACAGAGCATTTTCATACTATCATCTGAATGATGGGCGTGTCGTGGGATTGTGGAAACACGCACTCACCTCAATCAGCACCGACAAAGGAAAAACATGGGCAGAGGCTATACGTGCTCCGGGATTTGTAAACGGAAACGCCAAAATATGGGGACAAAAACTTTCAGACGGCAAATTTGCAACGGTGTATAACCCTTCGGAGTTCCGTTGGCCCCTCGCTATATCGCTTAGCAACGATGGTTTGGAGTACAATTCGCTGTGGTTGGTGCATGGCGATATTACGCAACTTCGATACAAGGGCGATGAAAAATCAAGGGGACCTCAGTATGTTCGCGGTATTTTGGAAAATAACGGCACTCCTCCCGACGACAACCTTTGGGTTACCTATAGCATGAACAAAGAGGATATTTGGGTGGCAAAGGTGCCTGTTCCCGTAATCCACAAGGCGTTGGAGCATGCCGATGATGTGTTCGACCGTATGCAGGAAGGCAACGAATTAGAGCGGTGGAATGTCTACAGTCCGCTGTGGTCGCCTGTTACGATTGAAAATCACGAAGGCAAACGTTGGCTAACCCTGAAAGACAGCGACCCGTTTGACTATGCCAAAGCCGAAAAAATAATCCCCGAATCCAAAGACCTCAACGTTTCGTTTGCCGTGAAACCCATGCAAAACGACCATGGCAATTTGCAAATCGAATTTCAAAACGCCCAAGGATTGCCTTGTACACGCTTGATTTTTGATAGTGATGGGACTTTGAAACTGAAATATAACTATAAGTATATCAACCTGTTGAACTACGTGGCAGGTCAGGTTTATACATTCAATATCCATTTATCGGTGGGCACTCGCAGTTTGACGGTAGAGGTCAACGGCATAAAAACCACACGTCTGTTTTTCGCTCCGATCGAATCCATCGAGCGGGTTGTATTTCGCACCGGCGACATTCCCGAAATACCTGTTGCCAACACCCCTTACACACCCGATGTCGACCTGCCTAATGCCGATGAACGTGACCCGGAGGCAATTTATTACATTTCACACTTAAAGACAGAACCCCCTGTCGCAACAGCCACTATTTTGAATGCCGATCATTACCAACATCATGTGGATTATTTCAATGGCATGGAAGATGAAAATGTTGTGAACGCCATACCCAACGCCGTATCGTGGGATTGGATGAAGGCTAACATTCCTCTGTTTGAGTGTCCGCAAGCCAATTTCGAACAAATGTATTACTACCGTTGGTGGAGTTTACGCAAACATATCAAGGAAACGCCGATAGGATTTGTGATGACGGAATTTATTATTCCGCGTTCGCATGGCGATCAATATAACATGATTTCCTGTGCACTTGGGCATCATATCTACGAATCGCGATGGTTGCACAATAGCGAGTATATCAACCAAAATGTTCGTGCATGGTTTCGTGGCAACGAAGGTAAGCCTATGGCAAAACTCCGTGCATTTAGCAGTTGGACGGCAGATGCACTGTATAACAAATACAAGGTAGATGCCAATAAGGATTTCTTGCTTGATATGTACCCCGATTTGTTACAAGAATTTTCCGCATGGGACGACCGTTTGCAGCCTTCCGGACTGTATGAACAGGAAGATGTGCGTGACGGTATGGAAGAATCCATTAGTGGTCAACGCCGGGTCAGATTTGCACGTCCGACTATCAATTCGTATATGTATGGCAATGCGTTGGCTCTTTCCGAGATTGCTCGTCTGAACAATGATGCAGCCGCCATTCGGAAATACACAGATTATGCGTCAAATCTGAAATCGCTGATTCAAGGCAGATTGTGGAATGAAAACAGTCATTTCTTTGAGGCTTTGAATCCGGCGGGAGAGCACGTTTTGGCACGCGAAGCCATAGGTTATATTCCTTGGTATTTCAATCTGCCCGATGATGCTGAAAATTACGGTATGGCTTGGAATCAAATTTACGATTCGACCGGTTTTTTGGCACCTTACGGCATGACCACCGCCGAACGTCGTCACCCCAAATTCAGAGCACACCCTTGTTGCAATTGCGAATGGGACGGTGCGATATGGCCCTTTGCCACAGCACAAGCCATGACCGGATTTGCAAATCTGCTCAATAACTACAAGCATCACACGGTGAACAACGACATCTATTTTCGTCATCTCGAACTCTATGTCGAAAGTCAGTATCATCGCGGACGTCCGTATATTGGCGAATATCAAGACGAAGTAACCGGTTATTGGTTGAAAGGTGATCAGGAACGCAGTCGTTATTACAACCATTCCACGTTCAACGATTTAATCATAACGGGATTGATGGGATTGCGTCCGCGTGCCGATGATATTTTGGAAATAAACCCCCTCGTTCCGCAAGATAAATGGGATTGGTTTTGCTTAGACAATGTGCCTTATCACGGAAAAATCATCACCATTGTTTGGGACAAAACCGGCGATAAATACAAGCGAGGCAAAGGGTTTTACGTGTTAATCGACGGCAAACTCGCCGCAAAATCAGACCAATTACAACGGCTAACCTGCCCGTTGAATTAGGGATAGGAAAAAAAATCGAAAAAAAACTTGCTATTTTCAAAATTTTTTGTATCTTTGCAGGGCGGATTTATGTCAAACAATCAATAACCAAATAAATTAAGAACTAAAAAAACAAAAAATTATGAGTACAAGAACCGAAAATTTTGTCTTTGAAAAAGACATTCAATGGGAAAGCCCTGCTCCGGGCGTTACACGTCAAATCATGGGATACGACGGACAAATCATGCTTGTGAAAGTCAAATTCGATGAGGGTGCCGTAGGCTCCATGCACGAACACTTTCATTCGCAAGTAACTTATGTTGAAAGCGGAGAGTTTGAATTTACGATCGGCGGTGTAACGAAAATCGTTAAAGCCGGCGACTGTTGCTACAAGGAACCAAGCATCCCTCATGGTGCTGTTTGCTTGAAAGCAGGTATGCTGATCGACGTATTTTCCCCTTCTCGTCAAGATTTCTTGAAAAAATAAAAACAATCCAAAAAAACTAAAAAAAATGAAAAAACAAAGAAAAGTAAAGGGCCTAAGATGGTGGGTTCTCTCGATGATTCTCCTGGTGTCCATCATCAATTATTTGGACCGCGGAACGCTCAACTACATGTGGTATGTTCAAAAACCTAATGACGTTGAAGCGTTTGTAGTAACAACTGAACCTATTGCGGGTTCAAGTTATGTATTGATTAACAGCGATGAAGTTGTTGTTGACGGCAATGTAACCGCAACGTTTGTTAATATGAGATATGCTGATAATCCTGAACTTAGAGAATTAACATGGAAATTGATCGGTGTAAAAGATCAAGGCGATGTTATTCGTGTGGGGGATGTTATTGAAATCGGTCAGTATTCCGGTATTGGTTTGGATTTAGGATTGGTCGATCTAACCCTTTCTCCAAAAGATGCACAAGATGCCCAAAAAGGAACTTATGCCTGGCTTGCTAACATTTTCTTGCTCTGCTACGGTATCAGTCAGTTTTTCTCCGGACGTTTGTACGACAAAATCGGCGTTCGCAAAGGATTCGTGGTATCTGCTGTGGTTTGGGGTGCTGCCGATATGATGGCATCTTTGGCGAGAGGTTTTGGTTCATTGGCATTCTTTAGAGGTTTGTTAGGACTCGGAGAAGCCGGACCATGGCCCGGAACAACCAAATCCAACGCAGAATGGTTTCCACAAAAAGAACGTGCAACCGCACAAGGTTTGTTCGGTGCAGCCGCTTCTGTGGGATCAATTTTAGCACCAATCGTTATCTCCTTGTTGTTCTTGGCATTTGACTGGAAACTCACATTCCTCCTATTGGGATCGCTCGGTATTATCTGGTGTATTCCATGGTTGATCGTGAACAAAAAAGGTCCGAAAGAGCATCCTTGGATTACAGACGAAGAACGTGAATATATCCTTACCGGACAGCCCGAAGCGGCGATTGCTCCCGGTCAAGACCGCACGAAATCTTACGGAGAAATTTTGGGCAATCCGAAAAACTATTCCGTGATTTTAGGACGTTTGTTCTTGGATCCGATTTGGTGGATGTTCATCACTTGGTTGCCAATTTACTTGTTGCAAGTTCACGATTTGAACCTCAAAGAAGTTGCTGCAACTGCGTGGGTACCATTCCTTGGAGCCGCTATCGGTAGTATTTTGGGAGGTGTGATGTCAAGTAGTTTGATCAAAAGAGGTCGCACGCCAAACTTTGCACGTAAAGCAGCCATGCTAACGGGTGGAGTGTTTATCCTTGTCGGATTATTCTCCATTTTGGCAGTTAAGAATATCTGGGTGATTGCGTCTTTGATGGGTCTTGTTTTAGGAGCTTATCAATTTGTTGCAACTAACATTCAAACCATTCCGTCCGACTTGCATAGCGGTAAATCTGTAGGTTCGCTTGCCGGATTAGGCGGAGTTTCTGCGGTAATTGGTTCGTTGACCTGTATCTTTACAGTGCCAATGATTACAGCCGGAGGAAACTGGACGATGTTCTTTATTTTATTAGCCGCTTTAGTTCCGCTGTCATTAGGATCAGTATTCTTGACGGTTGGAAAAATCGAGCCGATAAAATAATTCGCTTAACAGCAAATAAAAAAGGGTTAAAGTTATCTTTAACCCTTTTTTTTATTTGGTCTATCTCGCTGGCGCGGACTTGTAGTCCGTGCCATAATTCGGCACCGTTTATTTCTTAATACTTTTTTTGAGAGCAAAAAAAGTATTCAAAAAAACTCTTTGCAGGAAATACGTCGCCGCTCCGCTCTGACATTTCCTG
>WRKV01000090.1 GCA_009777915.1 Bacteroidales bacterium
TTGCTGCTTTTCAGTGACCTTTTCAGTGACCTTTTCAGTGACCTTTTCAGTGACCTTTTCAGGCCCCTTTTCTGTGCCTTTTTCTAGGTCGGGGACTTGTACGTTGACTGGTGGGACAGCCCTTTTTATTATCGTCTGAAATCCATAATGGGGAACAAATTCCGGTTTGTTAAGCCCTTTCGCTAAACATTGTTTGGTCATTTCTTCAGTGCCTGTTCCCATTCGCTCAATGGTGCCACGCAGATACATGGCTTCTGCAATCAGTGGATTTGCGGGCATTGAACGATGTGCGGTGTATAGCTGTTCAATGGTTAATTGGTGAGGAAAATCACCTGGATTCGACACCTCAAACCTATCGGCAAACAGCATCACTTGTACGCTGCCATTGCTTGTGTAGTCGCGATGTGCAACAGCATTTACAATGGCTTCCGTAACCACTTGTTTGGGAATTTCATACTCTACATCAACCGTTACACTCTTACTCCTATCGCCCACATAAAGGTTTATTTTCGACAATACAAAATCAACGGCTTTGTCAATCATTTCAAACACATCTCCCTTGTAAACTTGGTACGACGGAATGGGTTTGACTTTATCCAATCCATGAAAATGAGCACAACGTATTTCGGAAGTAATAAAAAAGCGTTGAGGATTTTTTCCGAACAATAAAATTGCCGCGTTGGTGATGCGGTCGCCATCTATCAGATTCAAATGGGTTAAGACCGATTCTATGTTAGAATCTTCGGTGAACGGAAATGCACGTTTGCGATGAGCAATACCTACAAAATCACGGATTTTTTCTTCGCTCAAATCGGCAATCGTAGCCTGCGGGTTAAACGTAGCATCGAAAGGCGTAGTGCGAATAATCTCGTTTTCCTCCAAATATCTCACCAAGGAGGCGTAAACAGCGGATTTAAGCTGTTCGGGAATATCGAAACTTTTGCGAACAACCGACTGCTCGGCTTTTTGAATCAGTGTTTGTTCCTTCGGGTGTCGTTTGCCCGAAACATTTTTCAGAAAAACAAATCGAGTTTTACCTAACTGTGTAGCATAATCATACTCTCTTTCGGTTGGTGAAATGCCTTCTGCATCTTCAAATCCGTATTTTTCACCGAAAAGTCCGATGTACATATCGCAATGTTCTACTTCTTGCAGAAAAACCGTGTCGGGTTTAGTCGCCGTCGCCGGAATATTCTCAAAAATAAACGGCTCGAAAAACTTTCCCAACAAAGCATCCGTAGTCAAATACTCAAACAAAATCTGCCGCTCTGCTGCAAACTCTGATTGAACGCTGCTTATGAATACTTTTTTTCTTTGCATATTTCCGGTGTTACTATTGAACCAAGACTGCAAAAATACAACAATTTTCTGAGAAATACAAGGGTTTGCAAAAAAAACCTAAACAGTTATTTCAACGTATCCTTAAAATACGCAATCGTCTTTACTAAGCCCTCTTCCAACGGGATTTTGGGCTCCCACCCAAGCCGTTCTTTGGCAAGTGTGATGTCGGGTTTGCGTTGTTTGGGATCGTCGGAAGGCAAGGGTTCAAAAACAATTTTGGACTTGGTTCCGGTGAGCTGAATCACTTTTTCGGCAAGCTCCAACATCGTGAATTCACAAGGGTTTCCGGTGTTTACCGGTCCGATAAAATCATCGCCCGTACGCATCATGCGAATCATCACCTCAACCAAATCATCGACATACTGAAAACTCCGCGTCTGCGTGCCATCGCCGTAAATGGTGATGTCTTTGCCTTGCAAAGCCTGCACAATAAAATTCGACACCACACGCCCATCATCAGGATTCATGCGGGGTCCGTAAGTGTTGAAAATCCTGACAATTTTGATTTTTACGTTGTTTTGACGATGATAATCCATAAACAAAGTCTCGGCACAACGCTTGCCTTCGTCGTAGCACGAACGCACGCCAATCGGATTCACATTGCCCCAATACATTTCGGGTTGCGGATGCACTTCCGGATCGCCGTAAACCTCGCTGGTAGAGGCTTGCAGCACTTTCGCATGAATGCGTTTTGCCAAACCAAGCACGTTGATAGCACCCATCACGGAAGTCTTCACCGTCTTGATCGGATTGTACTGATAATGCACCGGAGATGCCGGACAAGCGAGATTGTAAATCTCGTCCACCTCTACAAAATAGGGACTTGTGATGTCGTGTCGTACCAGTTCGAAATTATGATTATCGAGTAGATGGATGATATTCTGTTTCGTTCCGGTGAAATAATTGTCAAGACAAACAATTTCGTTTCCCTCATTGAGTAAGCGTTCGCAGAGATGCGAACCGATGAATCCCGCACCGCCGGTGATTAAAATTCGTTTCATAGTTTATGGTTGTTCAATTTGTCTGCGACGTTGTTGACGACTTTCTTCAACGCGTTCACGCATTTGCTGACGTCGTTCTTGTTGCTCGGTTTTGTTTTTGAAAAAAACCTCAATTTGATTTTCATTCAAAATGGGCAAGATTTCAGCCTCGCGTTTTCCGTCCAATTCGTTCAAAAGTTCGCGTGCGTTAGCATTTTGCTCGACACGTGCCGCTTCCGAAACTTGAGTGCGAAGAACAGCATACTTGAGATTGATGGCTTCGATGGTTTTTTCTTGCTCTTCATCGAGATTGAGTTGAACTTTCAGTTGTTCGGTTTGCCGTTGTGCCGAAGTGTTCGTCATTTGTTCACGTCTTTCAGGAGTCATTCTTTGACGAGATTCGCGTTGTGAACGTTGTTCGCGATTTTCCGATTCTTGTGCAAAACTTACGTAACTTAACGCAAGAATTAATGCAATTGCTGTGATTTTTTTCATAATAATTTTAATTTTTAAGGTTAAACGTTTACATCTTTGACACATGACAAACGGTTTGGTTTAATACGAGTTCAAAATTTCTACAATTTTTTTGACTTGTTCCATGGTCATGACCGGACTTATTGGCAGGCTAAGTACTTCACGGTGAATTTGTTCCGTGATCGGGAGATGTAATTTTGCAAGTGGCGTATTTGCATAGCACACTTGTTTGTGCGGCGGAATCGGATAGTGAATTTGGGTTTGGATCTGATGGTTTTCGAGATATTTTTGCAGATCGTCTCGCTGTTTGCAACGAACAACGAAAACGTGCCAAACGTGTGACCGATTATCAAACGAGGGTAGAATGATTTTGGAGTTGGTAATATGTTTGCAATAATACTCTGCAATGCTTTGTAGAGTGGCGGTTTCGGTGTCGATATAATCTAATTTGATCGAAAGAAAAGCGGCTTGAATTTCGTCCATTCGGCTGTTTGCACCTCGAAAAGCGTTGTGATATTTTCTTTCGGATCCGTAATTACCAAGGGCTCTGATGGTTTTCGCCAATTCAGGATTTTTGGTCGTAATTGCTCCGCTATCGCCCAAAGCCCCTAAATTTTTTGCAGGGTAGAAACTGAAACCCGCGGCATCACCGAGGTTTCCGGTGCGGATGCCGTTCCAAGTTGCCCCGATGGCTTGTGCATTATCTTCGATGATTTTGAGGTTGTATTTTTGAGCAAGTTGTTCGAGTTTCTCACTCCAAACGGCTTGTCCGTAAAGGTGAACAAGGAGAATGGCTTTGGTTTTTTCGGTGATTTTTTCTTCGATACGATCGATGTCGATATTGTACGTTTCGATATTCGGTTCAACCAAAACAGGTGTCAAGCGATTGTCGGAAATAGCGATTATGGTTGCGATGTAGGTGTTTGCCGGCACAATAATTTCGTCGTATTCCTGCATTTCGCCCAATTCGATATACCCCCTCAAAATCAGTCGCAATGCGTCCAAACCATTTCCCACGGCAATGGTTTGCGAAGGTTCTGCACCCACGTATTCGGCTAATTTTCTTTCAAAAATTTCCGTTTCTTTTCCGAGTAAAAACCAACCGCTATCAATCACGCGAGATGCAGCATTTTTCAGCTGTTCGGCGTATTGAGCATTGATTTTTTGAAGGTCTAAAAAATGAATCATAACATTATACGGTCATTCCACCGTCCACGCTCAACGTGTGTCCATTGATATACGATGCATCGTCGGAAGCGAGGAATGCGTAGACGTTTGCGATTTCTTTCGGTTCGCCCAATCGAGCCAGCGGAATTTTCGCTTTCATGGTTTCAATCACGTTTTCGGGCATGGCAGCGACCATTTCCGTAGCGATAAATCCCGGAGCGATAGCGTTCACGGTGATTCCTTTTTTGCCTAATTCTCGTGCCAACGTTTTGGTCATTCCGATTAGTCCGGATTTTGTGGCAACGTAGTTGGTTTGTCCGAAATTACCGTAGATTCCGACGACTGACGATGCGTTGATGATGCGTCCCCAGTTGTTTGCCAACATGTATTCGCTGATGATTTTGGTGCAATAAAACACGCCGGTTAAATTCACATCAATCACTTGTTGCCACTGCTCTATCGTCATTTTTTTCAACGAACTGTCGCGGGTAATTCCGGCGTTGTTGATGAGAATGTCGATACGTCCGAATTGGCTGTTTACCGCTTGGGCTGCGGTTTCTATTTCGGCGTAGTTGGCGGTGTTTACTTTTGCAAACGTTGCGTTCAGTTGTTGTGCCAGAGCGTTTCCTTTGGTTTCGTCCAAGTCCCAAATGATAACTTTTGCACCCTCTTCGGCGAATTTTACGGCGGTTGCTGCACCGATACCTGCTGCACCACCGGTGATGATGGCGACTTTGTTTTCTAATTTTTTCATATAAATTGTGTGTTATGTTTTAATTTTGCGATGCCTTCGATGACCGGCTTTCCATTTTCATCTTCAAGCATACATTTAATCGTGCCGATATGTTTTTCGGTGTTGACTTCCAACACTTCAAACTTCGCTTTGTAAGGCTGGTCAACGAATACAGGAGCCAAGAATTTCATATCTTGATACAAATAAATGGTTCCTTCGCCGGGAAATTTTGTTCCGAAAACCATCGAAAACACCGATGCGGAATAAAATCCGTGAACAATCGGTTTGCCGAAAATAGTTTTTGCAGCAAAATCAGCATCTAAATGGATAGGATTGTTGTCGCCGGTGATTTGGGCGAAAGTCGCGACATCAGGCTGATTGAAGCGGATGTCGTGTACATAAGTGTCGTTAGGTTTAATCATGATATTTGATTTTATTTTTTTTTTCGTGCTATTTTTACGGGCATAATTTATCAAAAAACAACCTCGCCCGCAGATGGTCGTATTCGTGCTGAAAAATGATTCCGGTAAAATCCTCAAAACGAGAATGCCCCTCTAAACGTTCCTTGATTTTCTCTCCGTTTTCGTTGTAGTATTCGACATCGATCCACTTGTGGCGAAGCGTATTTCCCGACTCATCGGGAACAGACAAACACCCATCTCTTTCAAAGCAAATCACTTCATCGGAATATGCCGTAATTTTCGGATTAATCACAACTTCCACCGGGCGTTCCGGCTTGTCGATTCGCATAAACAAAAACACATTTCGAGCGATGCCGATTTGCGGAGCGGCAATGCCCACGCCGTTTTCCGCCTCGAGGGTGGTGTGCAAACGTGCAATCAACTGTTGGAGGTCGGGGTTGTTTTTGATCCGCTTGATGTCCTTGCTTTCGGTTCTCAAAAACAGCGAATCCTCTCGGTTTGTCGTTTGCAAAACCCGAAAAGGCGTGTCAGTCTCTGCATTGTAGATGAGTTCGCGTTCTGCCTTGGTCAGATCTGCTTGGCACGAAATGAGCAAGAGTAGTAGGGGTAGGTAGATTAGGTTTTTCATAAGGTGTTTTTTTAGTTTATTTCAACAGGTAATGTTTTGCTTAATTCATCAATTTTATTTATCGTCTGCAAAGGATTTTCCACGCCATACAGAAGTTCGTTTGTTGTATATCCCAGAAAATGGATATGCTTAACTATCAAAGAAAAAATTTCTTGCACATACGCCACACTAACGGCTCCCGTACTATCGAAACACAATGGCTCGTGGTGTGCTATGCGATTGCGAAGCGACCGTACCTTATCCAGGTCGGCGTAGATGTCCCGCTGATTCAGTCCGTGCGTTTTGTTGGGAAATATCTGTAAAAGCGTTTTACCCGAATTTTTATAGCAATTTCGTGAAAACATGAATGTCCAAACCCCCAAACTCAACGAGGCTACAAGTTTGTCGTGTGTGTATTTGCGATTATTTACCAATTTGTCCCTTTCCTTGAAAATTGCCTCTTGATAATTGACAAGAAATCCGCTCTGTGCCTGCGTTATCAGCCAATTATTGTCGTGTAATTGCGTTTTGAAATGTTCGTTAATCGCATTCCGCAACACCACTTCAAGCACGCCCAATACGCCATAAAACTTCTGACAAAGTTTGATGTTGTAGCGATACAATATCAATGCCTTGTTTTTATCATTCTTACAAGCCAGCCGATACTTTCCAATTCGTGGCACAGATAATGCTGTTTCGTATTCTTCGTATTTCATCTAAAAATTTTCAAAAAAGTTGTATATTTCAAAAAAAAGTTGTATCTTTGTACCGTAATACCCTGTTGTCCCTGCTCTGCACACTTCAGGGTTTCGTTTTTATCCCCTCCTCAATATCACCGCAGTGCCCATGCCACCACCAATACAGAGCGAGGCAAGTCCGTACTCCACACCTTGCTTGAGCATTTCGTGCAGTAAGGTAACGATGATGCGATTGCCCGATGCACCGATGGGATGCCCCAATGCGATGGCACCACCGTTGACATTCGTGATGCTACTCAGGGCATCGCTACTGATGCCGTGATCTTCGCAAAGTTGCTGCATCACGCCAAGGGATTGCGCGGCGAAGGCTTCGTTCAGTTCCAAAAGTTGCATATTTGGCAAGTTTAGTTGCGCTTTTTTGAGGGCGTTGGCGATGGCTACAACCGGTCCCATGCCCATGATGGCGGGGTCTACGCCGCCCTGTCCTACGGCTACAATCTCCGCCAAGGGCGTGAGGTTGTGCCTCTTCACCGCTTCCGCGGAAGCGACCAAAACGAAGGATGCACCGTCGTTCAAGCCCGAGGCGTTGCCGGCAGTAACGGTGCCGTCCTTCTTGAAAGCGGGTTTTAATGTTGCTAATTTTTCGGGATTAGTCGCACGATTGGGGTATTCGTCGATGTCAAAAATGATGGTTTCCTTGCGAGATGGGATCTCAACAGGAACGATTTCGGACTTGAACTTGCCGGCATCAATCGCAGCGATGGCTTTCTGTTGCGAGTGGTAACTAAACTCGTCTTGCGCTTGGCGTGAGATGCCGTATTTTTCGGCGATATTCTCGGCTGTAACGCCCATGTGATAATCCGCGAAAGCGTCGGTAAGACCATCGCAAACCATGTGGTCGATCATCTTGAAATCGCCCATTTTTTGTCCGTTTCGCATGGTGCTGCCGGGCACGACAAACGCCGATCCCGACATGTTTTCAACCCCTCCGGCGAGCACCAATTCCGCCTCGCCCAAGCGAATGCTTTGGTAGGCATTCATCACGGATTTCATGCCGCTTCCGCAGATCATGTTCACGCCGTATGCCGGCACACTGTGCGGGATTCCCGCTTTGATGGCGGCTTGGCGGGCGATGCCTTGCTTCTGTCCTGCCATAAGGATGTTGCCGATGATGACCTCGTCTAAGGCGGCGGGGTCGATGCGGGTTTCGGCTAAGATGGTTTTGATTACCGGTGCCGCGATATCAGCGGGGTGTAGGGGTGCTAAGGCACCGAGAAATTTTCCGATTGGGGTTCGTTTGGCTGTGGTGATGTAGACTTTGTTCATGGTATGTATTTTTTTTGTTTGGTTTTTCTTTAGTAATCTTTCAAAGGACATAAAGGACGCAATGGACGCAGAGGACATAAATTGCAATGATTGTCAGAGCCGTCCTGTTTGTCCTTGAGGTCCTTTGAAACCCTGCTCTCAGTTACTACCCTTATTTCTGATGCTCAGCCTCGCCCTTGTCATCCTCTCCCGCAACCCGCCTTCTCTCAGGAAGGCTTGCTCTAAGGTTTTTATCTGTTGGTGCAACAAAAAAGAAGCAACTTTTATTAGCCCAATCATAGAATTGGCACAGATTTCCGGGCTTTCATGTTCTATCGCTTTTCTAAAGGTTTCGTAGGTGGCATCGGGTATTTTGTTCAATACTCTAAGCCTTACGGCAAATTTATGTTCCTTGTCCCAAAGGGGCAGTTTGTTGGTTCTTAAGAAATCTTGGTAGTCTATCAGCAATTCCTCCAAAGATGCCCGTGCCACATTGGTCAGTTTTATTTCCATTTCTTTCGATGTGCCGGAGGCCATGCTTGCCTCAACAATGTTCTGTTTGCCACTCCTTGCTGCTTGCACCATTTGACCAATGGTGCGGTCATATTTTCCAAAAAACCTCTTTGTAAAATACACCGTGCCATCGTAGATGATCTCTGCTTTCTGATAACTTTTCAGATGCCTGTAACCACCGTGGGCAGGGATGAAACCTTTGTTGTTTTGGGTTGGGTTGTTCATGTTGTTTTTGTGAGTTTTTTTGTAATCTTTCAAAGGACATAAAGGACAAATAGGGTGGGTTCTACCAATTTTTGCTGTTGCGAGCACACTACCGAACACAGCGAAGCGTGTACCCTTCGTCCTTGTAACTCCAACGCCGTGGGTTGATATTGCCGTCTGTGCTGAAGTGCAAGCGAGCTCCGATGTGTGCATCGCCCCCTGACTGTGACCAGTAAAAGCCAGCAAAAATCTGACGATTCAGCGAGCCGTCCAAGTCGCAGAGGCCACCGTAAGCACCACCCCAATCGTTGATATATTTATCAAGCTGAGCCTGCCATGAATGACCATTGGCCGTTTCTTGATAACGATAGTAACCTTTAAAACCCAAAGCAATATCCAAATTCCGAAAATCAGCAGTATCAGGAACACGCCACCCTTCGGGACAAAGATTTTCGACCTCAGTAACTGCACGCCAAGAAAATAAATCACCCTTTTGACTCGGATTTGAACGGCAATCAATGTTATAAATCAGGTTTGCACTTATCCATTCGGAGCCTTTATACTCGATTTTACTACTACAATTAGTTGTTTGAACAGCATCAGACCATTCTTGTGCCGGTGCCCCGTTTGCAGCAGGGATTTTCCAAGTGCTGTCGGTGGCAAAAGAGGCGGTTCCAAGAGAAGTGTCCCAAGTTTTAGGCTCAACAGGTTTGTTATCGTCTTTTTTATCGCAAGACGTTGCGAATGCAAGCAATAAAATCATCGCAGAATAAAGAAATTTTCTCATAGTTTTTGGGTGTTTGTTTATGAATTGTTTTATCAAATTTTTCTGCAAAGATACGAAAAAATTGCGAATTAGCAAGGAGATGTCTCCGCTCCGCACGCTGTGCGTGCTCCGGTCGACATGACGGCGTTTTATCACACAGAGAGGGCGATGTGGCACAGCGACCTCGCAGCAAATTATACCGACATTTGCTTTAAGTCGGCACTAATCACCAACCTCGCCTCCGTTGCGGCTTGCACTTGCTCAACGGAAAATTCGGGATGGATTTCTTTCAACACAATACCTTTCTCGGTGATCTCCATCACTCCCATTTCGGTGATGACTAAATTTACCTGTCCCGCTGCTGTCAAGGGGAGTGTGCATTCTTTCAGGATTTTCTTGGTATCGCCGGCGGTATGCTCCATCGCCAGAATGACCTTCCGTGCACCAACCAACAAGTCCATCGCACCACCCACTCCGGGCGTTTTTTTACCGGGAATCATCCAATTTGCCAAATTGCCTTTTTCGTCCACTTGCAACGCACCGAGAATGGTTAC
>WRKV01000091.1 GCA_009777915.1 Bacteroidales bacterium
CACCGTAGGCGATATCGGAAGTCACCGCAAAGCCTATGGTGTGGGTAAGGATACAGTTCGGAGAGGTTGCGTAGGTGTAAACAGCAGATAATGCGTAGAACCGGATGGCTCTGGCTATTCCTGTAGCCCCAGTTGCATGATCCCCGCTTGTATACATTCTGTATCCCATATTTGCTGCTTGATTATTGGCTAATTCATTCGTTGAAGTTGCCGAAGGATGTATCTTAAATGTGCTTAGACCTGCATTTAATACCGATGTAAACATTGTAAACGGATCATCCTGCATTGCAGTTGAACCTCCACCTGTACCAGTACCCAAAAACAAATACTGCGAAGTGGCTTTATTTTGCATCGTAAAACCCGTACCACTTGGGGTTAAAATCCAAACATGGTCGTCGCCCTGTGATGTTGTAATTTGACCGTTTGTTGGTGTAACAAACGTGTATTTTTGCCAGTTAGATGCAATCGTAGCATTAATTGCACCGATTTGATTATTAGCACCTGGTGTTCCATTGACTGCACCAAAAATATATTCTCCTGCAACAAGTTCGTCAGTCAATACTGCCGGTAATCTAAAATCGCCTGTACTTTGTCTATACACCGCATAAAGCATAATATCCTCTGTTGGCGTGAATGGCGAAGTAACGAATGTAGGAACGGTTTGCGTTTCCACATTCACTCCGGTTTCACTCCATCCTGCAAACTCCCAACCGTTTGCAGCGCTTGCTGCACAAGGCACAGCGTTGGGCAGGGTGAGGGTTTCTCCGAGCAGGGTTTGTTTTATCGGACTAATCGGCGTTGTTCCATTACCAACATCAAAGCTAACGGTATAAAGTTCGAAAGCCGTACCTTTAAGTATGACCTTTTCAACCACACCGTCAGCTTCAGAAAAAACATAGAGCGTGTCAATAATTTCGCCCGTTTCAGTTGGTTCAAAACCTATGATAAGTTCGCCGAATACGTAACCATTGTCATCCATAAAATCTGAGGAAATCACAAATTGACTTGGTTCCAAATAGGTTTTATAGTTGATTAGCTCGGTTAGATTGTCTGCCTCAACTTCAACGATTTGCGTTTCTGTAGAAGTTGTACCTTTTTCAGTAGCGGCAAATGTCAATTCATGTTTATCAAGTGTGATATAAGGCAGAGTTTGGTCTATCTCTGTAGTCAACTTTTCAACATTGGAATAGCCTGTTCCGTCATCGTTCGTAGCAAAGGCTCTAAACCAGTATTCGGTATCAGGCGTTAGTCCGGTGATGGTGGTAGAAAATAGCTCAGGGTCATTGTCGTCTAATTCATTACTGTTGATAGTTACTAAACCATCCGTAAACGTTGAGTTTGTAGCATATTGAAAGCCAAATTCAGTAACTGTCGAAGCACCCTCGTCCACAATGCCACACATCAAATCAACGGAATTATGAGTAAAGTCAGCGATAAGAAGTTCGTCAAGTTTGGGGAGAGGCGAAATCTCTTTGTAGAGATAGACAGGGTTTACTCCGCTTGCGTAGGCAGACATCAAGGGTGGATTATTACCCGAATTGTACCGAATGGTATTTCTTGAAAAACCTCCCGTTATGCAAGTTATAGCGATACTATCTCCCAATCCCGGGAAACTAATGGTCCAGTTTGCTGTTGCACCTGTTTGTAAATTATTGCTACTATTACTTGATGCTCTTAAAAAACCATCAAGCACTTCATCGTACAACGTCCAAGCACCATCAGCACCACCCAATGTAATTTCAAAAGGCAATGCAGCATCGGTAGTCGTACCTATTGCTGTAGTTATGGTGTCGGAAACAAGTGTAACCGGTTCGGTATGTCTGTTGTTTGTAGTATTATGTCTCGACATAGCTCGTGTTACCCCACCGCTTTGTCCCACAATCAGATACTTAGCACCTGCTTCCAACTGAGATACGTTGGTTACTAATTTGTAACGTTTTCTTTCTATGGGTTCAATGCCTGTTCCGGTCAGTGCTACCGTCTCGTTCAACTCCTCACTGGTGATGTGGAGTGTAGCGGTTTTTTCACCTATGGTTTCAGGACTGAAAGCCACTTGGAGTGTACCACCTGTTTCATTAAGTGTCCCTGTTACTTCAAAGTCGCTGACATCATCACCAGTGAGGCTATAATCCAAATTCGTGAGGTTCGCCGCTAAAATCACAACGGGTTGCGTTGCACTTTCGGTCTCAATTTCTACCTCACCAAAAGTTAGCGAGGTCGGTGAAACGGTGAGGATTGGGTCGGAGGATGGCTCCGGTGCAGGATAAGTTGTATCTGAGTTCCGTGGAAGTGGGTGTGTTCCGGCAGTTATAACTTCAAAGTTGCCTGCAAGACTGCTTGCAGTCCACTTAAATTCACCATTTTCAAAAATGCGGTTGGCGAGCGTAGTATTACTTGTTGCACTCACTGCATTGGCAGTGGTAAGCCAAGATGCCCCACCTTGAGTTCCGTACATCACAAAATCTATTATACTCGGCTTTGAATGCCAAAGAGCATTTTCTTGATGTATGGTGTCATTTGATTGGTTGGATAATGCCAACCTACCCGCAGCTTGAGCCATTTGGGGTGTTGCCGATATCTGATCTGGAGTAGTTGGTAATACGGCAACCCCATTAGTTGCGTGAGAGTTTGTTTGTACAAGAAAAAAACTTCGTGCCTTGATTGTTCCGGAAAGTGCAAGAGGGTTTGTTGCGAGTGCTCCTATAGCATTAGAGCCCGCCCCATAATTCAAAAATAACCCCGCTAAAGAAATGTCTTCATTTGTGGTATTAAATAATTCTACATACTTTTGCCTCCAAGTGGAAGAGGTATTGGTAGCTCCACCTCCATACACTTGAGTGATAATAACTTTACCTGCTAATGGGTGTGTGGTTTCCGGTTCCGGCTCATCAATCTCTTCTGCCGGGTAGATGTCTACGCCGGCGAATCTGATACGACCATTGAGGACAACCTCTACAAAAGTACCTTGGGGAAGATCCAAATCGGCTATGGTCCAAGTAAAGCAATCATTTTGACTTCCCGCTGTAGCAACTTGACCATTCAGCATCATAACCCCTATGTTTGCTCCAACAACGTCGGTATAATCACCATCTAATGCATTGCTTGTTTTGACCGTGTTGATTGACCGAACATTACCATCAGTGGCACCCCGCACAACAAGTTTACGTGCTGCAGTGCTTCCAAGCCTCACTTTAAAGGCAGTAGTTTCGATGCGATAATTTGCCCCACAGCCTGCCAACGCATTTGTGTTTCCGTTTGCTGCTGTGATGTATATAGAGTCACCATCGTCAGTTCCAAAAGCACGCAACGTGTTTGGGCTATTTGTGGTTATGTACACGGGAATATAAAACTCCTCAGTCGTAAGCGTAGCCTCATATTCGGTAGATTCGCCACCACCTGCGGCGGTTACTATGTAAGTAACCGGACTGGTAAAATTTTGCACATACGGGCTTGTTACCGTACTTCCGTTAGCCGTAACTGTTGCTAATGGACTTGTTGTAAAAGTAACATTGACATTTTCGAGGTCAGTACCGTATGGAAGAAGGGCAGTTATGTCGCCTGTTGTTTGGTCGACGCTAGCATCGATGTCGTTTACGATAAACGTGTGGAGTGTTTTGCCATCGTCGCCGGTACCCATATCCGGATGGTTAGTAATGGTTATTCTTGCCGGATAGATAGTGCCTACATTCGTAAAACAGCCTCCGGTAGACGAGGGACTTGTGATGGTAATATCAATAGGACCTTCCGAACCGTCATAGTTAAAATCAAATGTTTTTGTGTGGCAGTTGCCTCCGCTACTGGGTCTTACGAGACAACTGTCCTCAAGGATTATACCCTTGTTGTTTGAAATGACAATTCCTCTACCATTAGTGCCAACATCAATTAGAACAGTAACACTACCCACGTGCGGCAGGCGATATGTGATGGATCTGCCTGAATTCATGTTTGCCAGTGAAGCGGTTACACAGTTGCTTCTACTTTCTGCTCCTGCGGCACTACCGCCTGCTACTGCCCAACCAGCTGCAATGGGATTAGTGTGTGTTTGAGCAATGTTCTCCATTACGATAGGGAACACTCCCGAGTAAGTAGTAGTAATTTGTGCCACCATCTGATTTTGGAAAGCAGCAAAGCACGTCAACATCATCGCCATCATGGCGAGAGTTTTAATTTTTTTGATTTTGTTGATGATTGTTTTCATGTTTTTTATGTTTTTTAAATTATTTATTTTCTGACAAAAGTTTTTCAATTTCGGATTTTAGGTTTGGCAAATGGTTGATTACAATTCCCCAAATGATGGCATTGTTCACAGCATCGTATGCGTGCGTAACACGATTTCTTGTTGCAATAATTTGCTGTGCGTTTATGATTTCAAGATTCGGATCAACCCTTTTAATCCGATTCACAGCCTCACCGATAATTGTGATTTCTCGTTCAACCGAACGTCTTGTTTTCTTATCGGATTCATACACTTCAAACACTCGATTATCCCCGACAAAATCATTGATAGATTGAATGGAAGTCAAGATGTCATAAAACCATTTCTGTATATCAAGACTCATAAATAGGTGTTTTAGTTTGATTTATAGATTGGATAAAATAAGGATTTTGAATAGTTTCTTCTGCTACAAGATCAACATTTCTGTGCAATAATTTTGAAAGTTCCGATTCTAACGATAAGTAATTATTCACATAGTTATCAAAATATCGATTGTTAAAAGCGATAATCATATCAACATCGCTATTGTCATTGAATTTATCAGTACAAACTGAACCAAAAACAAAAGCACGCTTTACGTTATGTTTTTGCAAAACATTTTGGATAGAATTGATATTATTTGCTATCAGTGGGATCATTGTTTTATGGTTTTATAGAGATTAAATTCGGTTTAATTAGTCATCCTACAAATTTTAATCCCACAAAAATACGAAAAAAAATCATATTAAAGCACATTTCCCCGAAAAAAGTTATTAACATATTGTTAATATCGTAGGGGCGAGGCACGCCTCGCCCAGTGAATAGTGATTAGTGAATAGTGAATAGTAGAGACGGTGCGTGCCCCGCCTCCGACGGAAACGTCATTGCGAGGGCAACGCCCGAAGCAATCCACAATAGCAAATAGATTGCTTCGCCACTACGTGGCTCGCAATGACGGACAATAGTAAATCGTAAATAGTAAATAACAAAATCGTAAATAGGTACACCTCGCCCCGCAAAGGTCTCTACATATCCTCTAAGGATAACGCCTTAAAAGATATCCTATATTTGGATAAATGTTTTTGCAAAGCCTCGGTTTTTGTTTTCAAAATCGGTATACTGATTTTTTTTGCATTACGCTTTACTTCTCCAACAATAGCGGTTTTATTGAAACTGTTCAACGCAATAAGATCAATTTCGTTTTTCCCATCACTGTCCCAATAATTGCCGATAGTTGTGATGTCCTTTTCCTCTGCAAATTTCTGACGGAAATACTTTTCGAGTAACAAGCCGCTGTAATCTTTGTAATGTTTCAAAATATGGTCTTTTAACATATCAAACTTGCCCATTTCAATCAACGTTTGATTGGGATAGATAAACGCAAACCAAAATCTCAAAAAATTATCGTCGATAGCCCAACGTGCATTGCGAGTTTCGGGTTTAGAAAACATCGGCTTATTCTTCGCAATCAGCGAGTATTGATTTTCAAGATTTGCTAAATATGCACCTGTATTCTTTTCAATGATTGAATCCACTTCGCTTTGCGTGTTTTTTCCGTTTGCAATCAGTTGAAGAATCGAAAAGTAAATACTGAAATCACGTCCAAATTCCGAAACGAGCAAATCCTTGCCCTCGTTGAGAAACGGTGAATCCTGACGCAAAGCAAAGTCAAGCATCTTTTTTTGTGTAGTCGCTTTTGCATTCATCAACAACGCAACATAATGCGAAACACCACCCGTGAGCGTGTAAAAAAACAGCAAATCCTCTGCGGTATAATTCGGGTTGTAATCTTTCAAAATCTCTTTCAGAACGCTTATTGTAAAAGGTTTTAGTGTTATTTTTGAGGTTAAACGTCCAAATAATGGTTCTTTTTGGTTTTCGAAAATTTTAGTCATCAACGAATAAATTGAACCGCAAGCAATAAAATTGATTTTTATGCGGTCTTTATACTTATCCCAAAGATTTTGAATTTCGCTAAAAATGGCTTTGTTGATATATTCAAATTCTTGAAATTCGTCTATAATCAGCGTATAATGTTCCTTTTCGGCAAACATTAAGAGTTGTTCAAACAAATCGGCAAATTTAGTGATATTGCCATAAATTTGCAATCCAAGTGTTTCGCTTGCTTGTTTCTGAAATCCGCTACATAACACCGCTTCACTGTTGCGCGATACAAACAGATAAAGCATTTTTTGTTTTTCTGTCGAGCGTAAAAGTAAAGCAGTTTTTCCAATACGCCTACGTCCGACCATTACCGTAAAGCAAGCCGTTTCGGTTGATTGTTGTGCAATGGTTTTGAGCGTTTTTAGTTCGTTTTTTCTGTCGTAAAATTTCATAACTTATAGAGTTAATTTAACCGCCGTTAATTTAATGGTCATTAAAATAATATGCAAAGATACAACTTTATTTTGAAGTACGCAAGTTTTTTTTGGAAAGATAGTTGTCTATGTCATTTTTTTTTTGTAACTTTGTATACGTATTTTGAATGGATATGAAAAAAATTATTTTAACTTGTGCTCTCTTGAGCTTGTTGGGTTCCGCTCGTGCAGAATCCTTCAAAATCGGGCAAAATCTGGCGTCTTTTGGAGTCGGATTTGGATGGACCCATAAAGTACAACTCTCCAAAACCACACATTTTCCATCTCCAAATGTCATGGTCGAACGTGGTATCTTACCGTTCCAAAACTTCGGATTTCTTAGTGTTGGCGGGCAATTCGGATTTCACCACAGCAACCATAAAGATCAATCTTGGACGTCTGTGTATTTTATTCCGAGAGTGGCATTGTATTTCCACGAATGGTTTATCGAGGAAGCAGATGATTTTCCTAACAACATTGATTTATATGTTGGTGCAGGAGTTGGATTCAACTTTTTATCACACCACACAAACGAAATTCCCGATGACACTAAATTCAGACTCGGCTACAATTTCTTTGTCGGCGGACGATATTATTTTAAACCTAATGCATCTGTATTCGCAGAAATCGGCTATGGAATTTCGTTTCTGAATGCAGGATTTACTATACGATTTTGATCATGAAAATTTCTTACAACTGGCTCAAAAATTACGCCAATATCACTCAAACTCCTGAAGAATTATCGACTATTTTAACCGATTGCGGACTTGAAGTTGAAAGTCTCGAACACGTCGAATCCGTTCGTGGTGGCTTGAAAGGCGTGATCATCGGTGAAGTGATGACGTGCGAAAAACATCCCGATGCGGATAAATTGAAAGTTACAACAGTCGATATCGGAACATCGGAATTACTGCATATTGTTTGTGGTGCAAACAATGTTGCTGCGGGACAAAAAGTACCTGTAGCCACCGTTGGAACGTTGATTTACAAAGGCGATGAAGAGCCGTTCGAAATCAAGAAATCTAAGATTCGAGGACAGATTTCCGAAGGCATGATTTGTTCGGAATTAGAACTCGGATTTGGAAATGATCACGATGGGATTATGGTGCTTGAATCATCGACTCCTGTAGGGATTCCAGCTGCCGAGTATTTCAAAATCGAATCGGATGTTGTGTTTGAAATCGGACTAACTCCCAACAGAAATGATGCAACTTCGCATATCGGTGTGGCACGAGATATTTTGACTGTGATTAATGCGAAAATGTGTATTGTACGGGCGTTGCACGCAACGCCCTTGCGTTTACAATATCCGAATTTAGATAATTTCAAAGTCGATCATTCGAATTTCAAAATTGATATTGTGGTTGAGGATACGGTGGATTGTCCGCGATATTCGGGATTGACCATGTCCGATATTAAAGTTGGTGAATCGCCGGACTGGCTGAAAAATCGCCTCAAAGCGGTTGGACTTCGTCCGATTAACAATGTTGTTGATGTAACCAATTTTATCTTGATGGAATACGGACAACCGTTGCATGCGTTTGATGCTGCAAAAATTTCCGGCGGAAAAGTTGTGGTGAAAAAACTTCCAAACGGCACTGTTTTCAAGACGTTGGACGATGTTGACAGAAAATTAAACGGAACAGAATTGATGATTTGCAATGCCAACGAAGGCATGTGTATCGCCGGTGTATTCGGGGGTTCCAAGTCGGGCGTTACCGAACAAACCACTGCGATTTTTTTGGAAAGTGCATACTTCAATCCGGTTAGTATTCGCAAAACCTCGAAATTGCACGGATTGAAAACCGATGCCTCGTTTCGTTACGAACGCGGTGCCGATCCAAACATTACTCTCGACGCTCTGAAACGTGCGGCATTACTGATAAAAGAAGTCGCAAGCGGAACAATTTCATCTGAGATTATAGATGTCTATCCCGAAAAAATTGAACCGAAAACAATCGATTTTTCTTGTGAAAAAATGCATCGTTTGATTGGAAATGAAATCCCGAAAGAATCTGTTTTGAACATTTTGCAATCGCTCGAAATCGGCGTCAGTGGCGAGTATCCAAACTTGACTTTGAAAATTCCAACCAACAAAGCGGACGTTACTCGCGATGTAGATGTGATTGAAGAAATTCTGAGAATTTATGGATTCAATAACATTTCAAATGTCGGTACGGTGCAAATGAGTTTGGCACATTCGAAAAAACCGGATCGCGAAAACGTGTATCATCAAACTGCGGATTTCCTTTCCAACAACGGATTTGCGGAGATCATGAACAACTCGCTGACCAAAGCGGAACACACTGAAAAGGTCAAAGGTTTTGATTCCAATCTCAATGTAACCATTGCCAATCCGTTGAGCAACGAATTGGACGTGATGCGTCAAAGTCTTTTGTTTGGCGGGCTTTCGAGCATTGCCTATAATTGCAATCATCAACTCACGGATTTGAAATTTTACGAATTCGGAATGGTTTATCAAAAAAATCCGAATGCCGAACACGATACTCCGGTTACCAAGAAATACAGGGAAAACCAGCGATTGGCGATTTTCATCAGCGGAAATAAACGTGCTGAAAATTGGCAAACCCCATTAGAAAAAGTTGACTTTAACCATCTGAAAAGCCTTGTAAATACGGTGTTTTCAAGACTTCGATTGACTACTTACAAAGTTGAAAACCATGTACCGGAATTTTTTACCGAAGGCTTATCGTATATTCTGAATGGCAAGACTGTTGCGAGTTTCGGGAAATTGTCGAAAGCCACATTGACCTATTTCGACATCAAACAAGAGGTATTTTTCGCCGATATTTCATGGACGGATCTTTTGAAAGCACTTCCGAAAAAACCGATTTTGTATCAAGAGGTTTCCAAATTTCCGGAAGTACGTAGGGATTTGGCGTTGTTGGTGGATCAACATATCACATTTGCCGAAATCGAAAAACTTGCTTACAACACCGAAAAAAATTATCTC
>WRKV01000092.1 GCA_009777915.1 Bacteroidales bacterium
GATGATAATAAGAATAAGTTTGATAATTTTGTTGCATATACAAAAACAATGTTTGGAAATTAACTCGTACCTTTGCAAAACCTACACACACCATGAACAAAATCCAACTATTTGAAAGTAAGAAAATCCGTTCGGTTTGGGACGAAAAAACGGAAGAATGGTATATGTCACTCGTAGATGTAATCGGAGTGCTTACAGACAGCGTTAATCCTACGGATTATCTGAAAAAATTACGAAAGCGTGATGAAATTCTTGGCGATTACATAGGGACAAATTGTCCCCAGGTAGAAATGCCTACAGAAACAGGCAAATCACGGAAAACCTTATCTGCCACACCAAAGCAACTTTTCGCATTGTTCAATCCATATGTGATTGATAAAAAACGAATGGAAAACGGCACGTTTTTGGGCGAAGATTATTTTGAACGTCTGTTGGCAGAGATTCGTGAAATTCGCTTATCAGAACGCCGCTTTTATCAAAAAATTACCTAACCGAAAATGAATTGGAATCGCTCGGACGAATCATCAATGGTTATTTGAATCGGATTTCGATAAGATTACAAAACTGATTGGAGAATAATGAACCCGTGACAAATCGTCACGGGTTGAAAAATGAGTTAGTGTCGTTTGAAGTACGCTCTTCGTCACATATTCCATTACTCAACGAAAGTACAAAATAATTCACAAAATTTTTTTCCACAAACCCCTCCAACTGAACATAAAAAAAGCCCCAAAATTATCGCTAAACGCTTTTTATTCTAAGGCTTTCGGGGATTTTGATGTTTTGTCGGGACGACAAGATTCGAACTTGCGACCACACGCCCCCCAGACGTGGATTCTACCGGGCTGAACTACGTCCCGAAAAATTTACAGGAATACAAAATTACGAATTTTTTCGCACGCCTGCAAGTTTTTTGGAAAAAAAATTTCTCCCTAACGCTTGCCCCTGCCTCCGGTTTGTTTCGTGGATGCTGAGGTTTCGGCTTGTTGCTTGCTGTTACTGCAACCTCCACAAGGCTTACCAGCAGCGGCACTTGGACAAGACGGCTTGGCTTTAGCAGCTGCTTCCGCATTGGCTTTTGGACATTTGCCTTCCGCTTTTTGATCTGCACAAGGTTTGCTGCCGGCTTCCGCTCTCGGACATTTGTTTTCGGCTTTCCAGTCCGCACAGGTTTTTTCGGTGTCCGGCTTGGTCGTTGGGTTTTCGGTTTGTGCCGCTACTGCAAACGAAAATGCAAGTGCTGCGACTAATACAAATAATTTTTTCATAGTGATTGTTTTGGGTTAATAATTTCTTTTTAGTAATTCGATTTTTTTATTTGATCTCCTTTCACTCTTTGACGCTTGAAAATCAAAAAGGTTTAATTTGGGATTTAGATTTTTTGAATTTCTTTCACCAATTCTTTTCCGATTTCAACGGCTTTTTCGTTTTCGGGAATCAATTTGTGATGACGTTCGGGCAACGATGCCTCTAAGCCTTTGCGAATAAATTCACTTCCGACAATCGGTTTGATTTTCAAAAATCCACCCAACACAATCATGTTGAAAACCTTTGCTAATCCAAGTTCTGAAGCTTTTGCCGTAGCATCAATGGAGTAAATGTTGATGTCTTTTCGAGTGGGAGGATTGATGATTCCGTTGGGGTCGTACAAGAGGTAGCCCCCCGGTTTTACAGATTGTTCAAACTTATCCAACGATTGCTGGTTGAGAACAATTGCTGTGTCGAATGTGTTGATGACGGGCGAGCTAATGCGTTCGTCGCTAATCACGATCGACACATTGGCGGTACCTCCGCGCATTTCAGGTCCGTAGGAAGGCATCCAACTAACCTCTTTATTTTCCATGGCTCCGGAATATGCCAAAATTTTGCCCATCGACAAAACACCTTGACCGCCAAAGCCTGCTATGATGATTTCTTCTGTCATGATATTTGTTTAATTGTTTAGTTGTTTAATCGTTGAATTGTTGACTTGGTTGTGAGCCGTGAACTGTGAACCGTGAGGGCTGTGCCATTAGCTATGGGCGAAGCCTCACACTTCACACTTCACTTCTTCACTAACTCCCCATCGACCTTAATATCTCCCAACGGATACACCGGAAACATATTTTCCTCCAACCATTTGTTGGCGGAAAGTGCCGGCATTTTCCAACCGGAATTGCAGTTTGAAACGATTTCGATAAACGACAAACCTTTGTGGGCTTGCTGATTTTCGAACGCTTGACGAACGGCTTTTTTCAACTTGCGAACGTGTGCCGGTGTGTGAACAGCCTGACGTGTACACATGTAAACGCCGTCCAATTGTGCCACCATTTCCGTAATTTTCATGGGTCCTCCCATCGTTACAACATCACGTCCATAAGGCGATGTAGACGAAGGCATTCCCGGAAGGGTTGTTGGTGCCATTTGTCCGCCGGTCATTCCGTAAATTCCGTTGTTTACAAAAAATATCACGATATTTTCGCCACGATTACACGCATGAATCGTTTCTGCTGTACCGATTGCCGCTAAATCGCCATCACCTTGATACGTGAAAACGGCTTTATCCGGCTGCAAACGTGAGATAGCCGTCGCCAATGCGGGAGCACGCCCGTGAGCCGCTTGCTGCACATCAATATCCATATAATCGTAAGCCAAAACGGAACATCCAACAGGAGCAATTCCAATGGCTTTCTCTTGTAAGCCCATTTCTTCAATCACTTCCAAAATCGTGTTGTGAACCACGCCATGTCCGCAACCGGGACAATAATGGTATGGCTTTTCCGTTCGCAGAGCAGGTTTTTGATAAACCAAATTTTCTTTTGTTGCTATACTTGACATTATAAATACCTCCTTACATAATTGATTTAACAGCGTTCACAACATCTTCTGGCGTAGGAATAGCCCCGCCGGCACGTCCGTAGTGTTCCACTTTAGTTTGACCATTTACAACTAATTTCACATCTTCGACCATTTGTCCCATACTCATTTCCACCGCTAAAAAACCTTTCACTTTTTTAGCTAATTCGTCAATCGGTTTTTTAGGAAATGGAAACAATGTAATCAGACGAAGTAAGCCTACTTTCTGACCTTCTGCACGTAGCAAATCTACGGCTTTTTGACTGATTCGAGCACTCGAACCGTAAGCAACTATAATATAATCCGCATCGTCACACTGAATGGCTTCATAACGCACTTCCTCTTTTTCGATTAAATTATATTTTTCTTTCAACTTATTGTTGTGAGCCTCTTGAACAGACGAAACCAAGTTGAGAGACGTAATGATATTTCGTTCGCGATCCGGCGTTTTTCCAACGGTTGCCCAAGGCATATTTTTACGAATGTCCGCCTCCGTAAAACGTGGACGTTGCTCGGGAAGGGTTACTTTTTCCATCATTTGACCGATAATACCATCCGCCAAAATCAACGTCGGTATGCGGTATTTGAACGCCAAATCGAAACCCAATACTGCGAAATCCGCCATTTCTTGAACCGATGCCGGTGCGAGAACAATAACGCGATAATCGCCGTGTCCGCCACCTTTCACGGATTGAAAATAGTCGGATTGCGACGGTTGGATCGTTCCCAATCCCGGACCTCCACGAACGACGTTTACCAATAAGCAAGGCAATTCTGCACCTGCCATGTAGGAAATTCCTTCCTGTTTGAGCGACATTCCCGGACTTGATGATGAGGTCATCACTCGTTTGCCGCAACCGGCACCGCCATACACCATGTTGATGGCAGCAACTTCCGACTCTGCCTGCAACACAATCATTCCGGTACGTTTTTCGGGTTGTTCGAGCATCAGATATTCCATAATTTCCGACTGAGGCGTAATCGGATATCCGAAATAACCATCGCAACCCGCACGAATCGCTGCTTCTGCAACGGCTTCGTTCCCTTTCATAAGTTTAAATTCTTTTTGCATTATGTTGTTTCTTTTTAATTTTCTGTTTTCACTTTGTAAACGGTGATTACCGCATCCGGACAAACGATTGCACAATTTGCACAACCAATACACGCATCCGGTTTTTCCGGAATAGCGTAATTGTAACCTTTTGCATTTACTTTCGGAGAATACCCGATACAATTTAACGCACACGCCGAAGCACACACTTGACAGCCTTTACATTTTTCGACATCAATCACGATCTCGCCTTTGAATTTTGCCATAATTTATTTTGTTTTAATTTGTTTGAGTTGTTCGTGAAGTGTGAAAGGTGAAGTGTGAAACGTGAAACGCAAGGTCACGCTCATGGGTAATGGCGCAGCCTCTCACAGTTCACAGTTCACGGTTCACAAATTAATTATTCAACATTATCGGCATAACGAGCATAAGAATATCCTCGCCTTCCGTGGTGTTGCCAACAGGCAAAATCAAACCCGGACGCGTTGGGTGCGACATTTCAATCATCACTTCATCGGTGTCGATATTGCTTAACATTTCCATCAAAAATTTGGTGTTGAAACCGATTTCGATAGGTTCGCCTTCGTAACTGCATGTGATACGTTCTTTCGCTTCATTAGAGAATTCGCGGTCTTCAGCAGATACCGTCAATTCTTTTCCGTTGATTTTCAAACGAGCTTGTTGAATGCTTTGTTCTGAGAAAATCGACACACGACGAACGGTGTTCAACAACAGTTGGCGGTCAACCGTCAATTTATTCGAATTATTTTCCGGAATCACAGCTTTGTAATTCGGAAAACGTCCGTCGATCAAACGGCAAATGATACGCGTGTTTTCGAACGTAAAAAACGCATTTTTTTCGTTGAATTCGATGGCAACAGGAGCATCATCTTTTCTGCCGAGTAGAATGTTTTTCAACAAATTTAACGGTTTTTTGTGAATGATGAAACTTGTTTCCACATCGGATTTCGCATCAGTTCGTGTGTAACGAACCAACTTGTGTGCATCTGTCGCCACAAAGCGAATATTGTCCGGAGAAAACTCGAAAAATACACCCGACATCACAGGACGCAAATCATCGTTACCTGTTGCGAATACGGTTTTTTGAATGGCTTCGCCCAAAATCGGAGCAGGAATCTGCGTTTTAGTCAAATTGTTGGCTTCCGGAATTTCAACAAATCCTTCGGCTTTTTCACCGACTAACTTGTATTTTCCTTCACCTGCTGTGATTTCGATTGAACAATCTTCTTCGCTGATGGTGAACACCAATGGCAAATCCGAAAATGTTTTCAAAAGATCCATCAAAATTTTTGCAGGAATAGCAATTGAGCCGCTTTCAGATGCTTCACTAAGTTCAACATCTACAACCATGATGGTTTCCGAGTCCGATGCCGTCAAGGTCAAGGTTTTTTCATTCAGAACGAATAAAAAGTTGTTCAAAATCGGCAACAGTTTGTTGGTGCCGACAACACCGCTCAACGCAGATAAATTTTTGATTAAAACTTGGCTGTTTACAATGAATTTCATAGGTTATTGTGTTTAATTTTTAATTTTGATTTTTGTTTTCGACACTTGTCGAGAAATAATTTTTTGCAAAAATACGTTTTTTTTTTGACTTTTCCAACGATTTGTTAAAAAAAATATCAAATTGTTGATAATGTTATGATTTTTTTACCAATTTGCGAACGCTCGCATAAAAATATCGTTAATCATTTCGTCCATGATTTCCTTTGCCAGTCCGCTTTCTACGGAGGCAAAATCTATGGAGCTGTCGAAATCTCGGAATTTTGTGAAATTTTGCGAAAAACTATCCGCTGTCGTCACATTGTTGGCAAAATTCACTTTCACGGTTATGGTAAATCGTTGCAAAGCCGCTTGTGCATCGGCTTGTGCAGCCATCGGCGTAAGCGTGTAAGCGGTAATTTCTCCTGTAATTTCAATGTCGGGACTCTGTTCCTCTACCCTCAAACTCGAACGAGACGTGATATAAGAACGCAATCCGTCTGTAATTTCCATGCTCAACGTGGGATTAATCATGGTGGCTCGGTTTTGAAACATATCTATCGAAAATGTTCTGATATTTGGCGGAATGGAGGCTCCGGAAAAACTGTAGCAACCGCCTGTCACTAAGGATAGCGATATGCCGAGAAAAAATAAGACTAAACGTTTCATATGATTTACTATTTTCTATTTACTATTCACTATTCACTAATCACTATTCACTTGGGCGACGTATGCGTCGCCCCTACTAATCACTATCCAAACCATAATCTTTGATTTTGCGATAGAGTGTTCGTTCGGAAATGCCTAATTCTAATGCAGCACGGCGTCTTCCCTTGTGTTTTTGAAGTGCTTTTTGGATCGTTTCTTTTTCGCGTTTTTCCAACGAAAGACTGTCGTCTACATCTTGCACATCTTGAAAACCGATGTCTTCCGTTTCGATATCGTGAGCGGATTGTTCGTAGATTTGTGCAGGTGTTGGTGATGCGAATGGTGTGGATTCGGAGTATATGGTGGGTGCCAAAGTGCGGTGTTCGTCGTGCAGAAAATCGTGATGAGCATTGCCTTTCACAATTTTCTTAAGTTCCATGATATCGCGTTTCATGTCGAACAAAACGCTGTACAAAATATCGCGTTCGGTCATGCCGTCAACACCTTGTTTTCCGAGTAACATCGGCACATTGCTATTAATCGGTGGCAGATATTTTTTCAGAATTTCGGCAGAAATTTCCCGCTTGGTTTCCACGATAGAAATTTGTTCGGTAATGTTTTTCAGTTGACGGATATTGCCTTTCCATGGATAATTTGTAAGCATTTCTTTTCCGTCGGAAGTGAGTTGCAACACGGGCATTCTGTATTTTTCGCTCATATCTCCCGCAAATTTTCGGAACAGTAATTCAATGTCTTCTTTACGTTGTCGCAAAGCAGGAACATGAATCGAAATCGTATTCAAACGATAGTACAAATCTTCTCGAAACGTGCCTCTGGCAATGGCTGTAGGAATATCCACATTGGTTGCAGCCACCACACGCACATTGGTTTTTTGAGGTTTTGACGCACCGACTTTGATAAATTCGCCTGTTTCCAAAACCCGCAACAGTCGAACCTGCGTACTCAACGGCAGTTCGGCAACTTCATCTAAAAAAATCGTTCCGCCGTCTGCCACTTCAAAATAACCTTTTCGGGCTTCTTTGGCATCCGTAAACGAACCTTTTTCGTGTCCGAAAAGTTCGGAATCAATCGTCCCCTCAGGGATTGCACCGCAATTGATGGCAATATAAGCTCCGTGTTTTCGAGGACTGAGTTGATGAATAATTTTGGGAAAAAATTCTTTTCCCACTCCACTTTCGCCCGTTACCAAAACGCTCAAATCCGTTGCTGCCACTTGACAAGCGACTTCAACAGCCCGATTCATTTCCGAATTAACAGTAAAAATTCCTAAACGTTGTTTGATGGTTTGAATGTCCATTTTATCTAACTTTTTCTTGAACGGATTTGATGATAAAATTGGTTGGATCTTGTGCAACTTTCTCAAAAGGCAATTTATTTCCCGATATGATAGCCGATGAAAAATCGGCTCCTTTGGTCTCTTTCACTTTGATTTTACCTATAAAATGCTCCATGATTTTTTCCTCTCTTCCGTCTTGAACATAGATTTTTTCAAGCACATCAAACTTTGTTCCTTTCGACACGCCGTTCATACTTCCCACGTTAATCAACAATTCTTTGACTTGTCCTTTGCTATCGGGAGTTGTGGATATGATATTTCCTTTCAGCGGAAAACTGTTTTTCAAAAACGGAATACTCCGATCCACGATATTTTTGTATGCCTCTTCAATCATTTTTTCTTTTGATTTTCCTTGTTTGGAGGTTGTAAACGTGCGTGATGAAAGGACTTTTCCGCTTACGACATCCACAGCGGTTAAATCTATGCTAACACGAACTCGCCAAAGTTCTGATGTTTTACCTGTTTTGCTATTCGTTTTGGATTTATCTTCAACCGTAAATTGCGTCACTTTTCCATAAAGCACAAACGCTGCACCCATTTGTCTGCCGTACTCGCCGATCGTGTTGGCGTGCATAAAAGTTTCCTGTCCAAGTTTTCTCAACTCTGCCTCTGCGGCTTCTGTTTTTTTGTCGACCAAAACAACGCGGTTAAGTTTTAACAATTCGTTGCTCATTCTGGCTTGGAGAGTCGTTGCTGTTATTTGGTCTCCCGAAAATGGGAGTATAGTAACAATTTCTCTCGCATCATTCGAATATATCGAATGCGAACAAGCCAAAAATAATGTCCATAATGTTAGGATTTTTTTCATGGTATTTTTATTTTGCAAGGGCGATGCACACATCGCCCTTAATAGGTTCGATTTGCAAAGATACGAATTTTTTTTGAATATTTACATCAATACTTTTTGGGGGAGTAAAAAAAGTATTCAAAAAAACTCTTTGCTTCGCCATTTCTATTCACTAATCACTATTCACTATTCACTAAATTTCGTGAGTTTATTAACAATTTGCGGAAGTTTTCAACATTTTAACACTTTTTAACAAAAAAAATATACGAAAATCGGGGGGGTGAGCGTTATATAGATGTGAGGCGTGAACTGTGAAGCGTGAAAATGAAAAATGAAACCATTAAAACATAAAAAATTATGAAAACAAAAGAAACCATCAATGTGCAAGGCACAGAAATCAAAATCACTTCTGTGAAAAATGAAGATTACATTTGTCTTACAGACATGGCAGGCTACAAAGACACAATGGAAGCACGCGTTGTGGTTTCCAATTGGATGAGTAGCCGCTACACTGTGGACTTTTTGGGTATTTGGGAGCAAATTAACAATCCCAATTTTAACTGTATGGAATTCCATACGGTTAGAAATATGCCCGGACGGCTGGTATTAACGCCCAAACGTTGGATAGAGTTGACTAATGCTATTGGGATATTCTCAAAAACAGGACGTTATGGTGGTGGTATTTTTGCACACAAAGATATCGCTTTTGAGTTTGGAACATGGCTTTCGGCTGAATTTAAATATCTGATGATAAGGGAATTCCAGCGCCTTAAACAAGACGAACAAAAAGCCTTAGGCTGGTCTGCTAAACGCGAATTGGCAAAGATCAACTATCATATTCACACTTCTGCTATCAAGCGAAACCTTATTCCTGCGGAACTTACAGCTCAACAAACGTCTATCATTTACGCCTCTGAGGCGGATGTGCTGAATGTTGCCCTTTTCGGAATCACCGCCAAACAATGGCGTTGTGAGAATCCCGACAAAGAGGGAAATATGCGAGATTACGCATCAATCAACGAATTAATTTGTCTTTCGAATATGGAGAACCTCAATGCTGTTTTCATCAACGAGGGCTTGCCTCAACGCGAACGATTGATCAAATTAAACCACATCGCCATTCAGCAGATGCGGGTATTGCTCGAGGTGGAGAATCGGAAGTTGTTGAATTAACCAAAAACCGTCATGTCGAGCGAAGTCGAGACATCCCCTTGCTATCATTAGTCTATTTTTCTTAATACTTTTTTTGAGAGCAAAAAAAGTATTCAAAAAAACTCTTTGCAGGAAATACGTCGCCGCTACGCTCTGACATTTCCTGCGGTAACGTATTCGCTTCGCTCATG
>WRKV01000093.1 GCA_009777915.1 Bacteroidales bacterium
ACCATATTCACACCTCTGCCATCAAGCGAAACCTTATCCCCACAGAACTTTCATCACAACAAATATCCTTTATTTATGCTGACGAGGCGGATGTTTTGAATGTTGCTTTGTTTGGAATTACCGCCAAACAATGGCGTTGTGAAAATTCCGACAAGGAAGGCAATATGCGAGATTACGCCTCAATCAACGAACTGATTTGTCTTTCAAATATGGAGAATCTGAATGCTGTTTTTATCAACGAGGGCTTGCCTCAACGCGAACGACTGATCAAACTGAACCAAACCGCCATTCAACAAATGCAAATTTTGCTGGGTGTGGAGAATCGGAAATTATTGAATTAGTGGTTGTTGCAAATGCCCGTATAGGTCTGGAATTTTCGACCCATACACAAACCTGCATCTAACGAACGCAGCGTAGCGAGAACCCGTAGCCCTTGTTCTTGTTGATCCAACTCTGTGGGTTGACGTAGCCAGCTGTGGTGAAGTCCATGCCTAACCCGTTGCCTGCATTGTGTTCCGACTGCGACCAATAGATGCCGTTGAAACCCTGACCGCTCAGCGAGCCGTTCGGATGGCAGAAGCCACCGTAAGCACCACCCCAGGTAGTGAAATAGGCGTCAAGCTGAGCCTGCCAAGAATGACCATTGATAGTTTGTTGATAACGATTTTCACTGTTGAAACCCAAAGCAATATCCAAATTCCGAAAATCCGCAGTATCAGGTACGCGCCAACCTTGAGGGCAAATACCTACGACTACTTTAACGGCACGCCAAGAAAATAAATCACCCTTTTGACCCGGATTGGAACGACAATCAACATTGTAAGAACCTGTTGCAGAATTGTAACCACTAAAAACGGTTTTACTACTACAAGAATCCGTCTGAACAGCATCAGACCATTCTTGTGCCGGTGCTCCGTTTGCAGCAGGGATTTTCCAAGTGTTGTCGGTGGCAAAAGAGGCTTTGCCAAGAGATGTGTCCCAAGTTTTAGGTTTGTTATCATCTTTTTTCTCGCAAGATGTTGCAAATGCAAGCGATAAAATCATCGCAGAATAAAGAATTTTTTTCATAGATTTTTTTTGTTTTTTGGTGATTATTTTGGTTTAGATTTTTGACTTTTGGCAATAAAAAAAACGGACTTAAACAAATCCGTTTGTGAGGTTTTCGACGACCCGATATTCAGACAAGATAAGCCCGCTATTAGCGAGCATTTACCTATTCTTGAATATCTGGAAAAGTCGAAATTTCACAAACAAGAATTAGCCAACGCTATATTTTAGTTACATTTTCGTTTATTTCATGGTTTTATTTTTTTTGTAGGGGCGACGCATGCGTCGCCCTTACAGATTTTTTTGCAAAGATACGAAAAAAAAAATGAAATTCAAAAAAAAATCGTATCTTTGCAGATTAAAAATCGTACATCATCATGTTTGAAAATTTATCGGATAGGTTAGAACGGGCGTTTAAGGTGCTTAAAGGCGAGGGACGGATTACCGAAATCAATGTTGCGGAAACGTTGAAAGAAGTTCGAAAAGCCCTGTTGGATGCGGACGTTAGTTACAAAATTGCGAAACAATTTACGGAAGACGTTAAGCAAAAAGCACTTGGCCAAAATGTTTTGACGGCTGTTTCGCCAAGTCAGTTGATGATTAAAATCGTTCACGACGAATTGGCGGAGTTGATGGGTAGCACGGCAGTTGAACTGAATTTGAAAGGCAGTCCGGCAATTATTTTGATGTCGGGTTTGCAAGGTTCGGGAAAAACCACACACACGGCGAAATTAGCGAGTTTCATCAAATCGAAAAAAGGCAAAACCGTGTTGATGGTGGCTTGCGACGTGTATCGTCCGGCGGCAATCAATCAATTGCATGTGCTTGGCGAACAAATCGGTGTGGAAGTTTTTTCAGATGAAAATGAAAAAAATCCGGTGAAAATCGCAGAAAAAGCGATTCGCTACGCACGAGAAAAAAATATCTCAACCGTTATCGTTGATACGGCAGGACGTTTGGCGATCGATGATGCGATGATGGACGAAATCTCTGCCATCAAAAAAGCAATCAATCCTCAGGAAACCTTGTTTGTTGTGGATTCCATGACGGGGCAAGATGCCGTAAACACTGCAAAAGCGTTTCACGACAGATTGAATTACGAAGGCGTAATTTTGACGAAATTAGACGGCGATACGCGTGGTGGTGCGGCTCTCACAATTCGCTCTGTTGTGAATGTGCCGATAAAATTCGTCGGAATCGGCGAAAAAATAGATGCGTTAGATGTGTTTCACCCGGATCGAATGGCAGACCGAATCTTGGGAATGGGCGATATAGTCTCGCTTGTAGAGAAAGCACAAGAACAATTCGACGAAGAAGAAGCGAAACGTTTAGCTAAAAAAATACATCAAAACACTTTTAATTTCAACGATTTTTATCAGCAAATCCAGCAGATTAAAAAAATGGGTAATGTGAAAGATTTGATGGGTATGATTCCGGGTATGGGTAAGATGATGAAAGATGTGGAAATCGGCGATGATGCATTCAAAAATATCGAAGCAATTATCATGTCGATGACTCCGAAAGAACGCGATAATCCTGCTATTCTGAACGGTCAACGTCGCAAACGTTTGGCAGACGGCAGCGGAACCAATATCGTGGAAGTGAACAAACTTATCAAACAAGTTGGCGATATGCAAAAAATGATGAAACAGATGTCGGGCGGAAAAGGAATGGCAATGATGAATCAAATGATGAAACAAAAAAGATAAAAAATATGAAATTAATTGATGGAAAAAGCATTGCAGCGACAGTAAAATCTGAAATTGCAAAAGAGGTTGCAAATATGATGGATACCGATCAAAAAGCACCGCATTTGGCGGCTGTTTTGGTTGGAAATGATCCGGCAAGTGAAACATACGTAGCTTCAAAAGAACGGGCTTGTAAAGAAGTCGGATTTATTTCATCTATCTACAAATTGTCTGAAAAAACAACCGAAAAAGAATTGCTGAAAACCATCGAATTTCTCAACAACGACGAGGAAATCGACGGTTATATCGTTCAACTTCCGTTGCCGAAACATATTGATACGAACAAGATAATTTTCGCCATTGATCCGAAAAAAGATGTAGACGGTTTTCATCCGCAAAACGTGGGTCGTATGGTGATGGATATGCCGTGTTTTTTACCGGCAACACCTGCCGGAATCATGACGCTTTTGGAACGTTCGGGCATCGAAACGGAAGGCAAAAATTGCGTAGTTTTGGGACGAAGTAATATCGTTGGAACACCTGTGGCTATCCTGCTTTCAAGAAATTCGAAAAAAGCAAATGGTACGGTAACATTGTGTCACAGTCGGACGAAAAATTTGAAAGAAATTTGTTTGACTGCGGATATTTTAATTGCTGCCATCGGTAAAGCCGAATTTGTGACGGCGGATATGGTGAAAGATCAAGCAGTGGTGATTGATGTGGGTATTCATCGCATAAGCGACAACAGTGAAAAAGGTTACAAAATTGTTGGTGATGTGAAGTTTGACGAAGTTTCGAAAAAATGTTCACACATTACACCCGTTCCCGGTGGCGTTGGTCCCATGACGATTGTTTCGCTGCTGGAGAACACGTTGAAAGCAGCAAAGATACAGCAAAAGTCTGAATTGTGATTTGGATATTTTTTTTGCAAAATTTGGTTTTATTAAAAAAAAGTTGTATCTTTGACGTGGGGTTTAACTTGAAAATGTTCTATTTTCAACAACAAAAAATTTTATATCCCAACATATTTGTATCGCCATGAAAAAATTATACGACCGATTAGCCGATGACATCCGTTTTCAAGAAGGCATGAACGCTTGTATCAACTGCGGAACATGTACTGCGATATGTCCGGCAGCCGAATTTTATGACTACGATCCGCGTCGTGTTGTGGATTTGGTACAAAGTAAAAATGAAGAAGAAATTGAAAAACTTTTGCGTGATGATACGATTTGGTTTTGTGGCGAATGTATGTCATGCGTAACACGTTGTCCTCGCAAAAACGCACCGGGACTCATTATTATGGCAATGCGTTCGCTTTCGCAAGACTTGGGATATTTTACGGATTCCGAAAAAGGTCGTCAACAATTAGCATTGAAACGCTCTATCGGAAAAATGATTTTGGAAACCGGATATTGCTTGTATCGCCGATGGGTTACGCCCGAAGCACATCCCGAAGGCGGTCCGATTTGGAAGTGGAGTTTCGAAAATGTTGATGATTTGTACGAACGATTAGGCTGTAATCTCGATGGCGAAGGGACCGGCGTTTTACGAAAAATTCCACAACAAGATTTAGACGAATTGAAACGAATTTTTGAAGTAACCGGCGGTATGGATCGTTACGAAAAAATCGAAACGTATTCCGCCCAAAAAGCCGACGAAATGGGGATTTCCATAGATGACTATATTACAAAATCATTTTTAGGTGTATGAAAAAAGAAGGTAAAGAACAAATTTGGAAAGACTATCAAAAAGAAATTCCCGACAACGATTTTTTCTATGTGAGAAGTTGTATCCGACAAAATTTATTTCCGGCATCGGAAGTGATTTTTTTGAAAATTCTGCGTGAGGAATTGGGTAGAAATGTTTTCGAAACTCCGCATCACACCACGTGTGGCGGAATTGGCTATCACAGCGATATTGTACCTATGGAAACGATGATGACGATTATTGCACGTCAATTTTCGTTGATGACCGAAGCGGGTTTTGAAAATTATGCGTGTTCGTGCATCACTTCATTTGGCTTGTATTCCGAAGTTTTGGAAACGTGGCATCATTTTCCAAAAGTTTTGGAGAAAGTTCGTAAAGACTTGAAAGAAGCCACCGGCAGAGAATTTAAACTTCCAAAAACATTGTCTCACGCAAGCGATGTGATTTACAAAGTTCGTCATGAAATTGCCGAAAAAGCAAAATACAAACTCATCAACAAACACACCGGAAAACCTCTGAAAGTCGTGGAACACATCGGTTGCCACTATTCCAAAATGTTTCCAAACAAAGGTGTTGGAGGTGCGGAATATCCTTACGTTTTAACCGGCATGGTTGAGGCTTGGGGTGGCGAAATTATAGATTATCCGGAACGTCGACACTGTTGCGGATTTGGTTTTCGACAGTATTTGGTGCAGGCTAATCGCGGTTATTCGTTGGCGAATACACATAAAAAATTCGAATCTATGGAGCCGTTCGAACCGGATATGATTATCACGAATTGTCCGGGTTGTCCGTTCTTTTTAGACCGCTGGCAGTACGTGATTGCCGAAACCGAAGGTAAAACTTACGGCGGAAAAAATCAAGGTATTCCGGTGTTCACTTACGAGGAAGTTGCAGGTATGGTGCTCGGTTACGACCCTTGGGATTTGGGATTACAAGTTCACCAAATCGCCGTAGAACCCTTGTTAGACAAAGTCGGAATCCCTTACAATTCCGAAACAAAATACTTAGGTTTAGATGGGAAAAATCTCGGAAAACCTGAATTACCCAAAAATATCTGTAGTTGTTAAAAATATGAAATCAATCGCCATCATCGGATCCGGAATCGCAGGAATTGAAGCCGCATCAAGGCTTTCAAAGTTCGGACATAAGGTCTATCTCATCGAAAAAAATTCGGAAATCGGCGGGTATGTTGCCCAATGGGACAGGCTATTTCCATCGCAAACGGAAGCCAAAACCGTACTCAACGATTTAATAAAAAAATTGAACAATCGTGCTGAAGTGCTGACCAATGTTACTGTTCAGCATTGTGAGAAAAAAGATCGTCAGTTCGAACTTGTTTTGACAGACAATAAACATCTGGTTGTTGATGCCATTTTAGTCACAACCGGATTCGATATATTCCGTGCTGAACGCAAGGAAGAGTATGGTTATGGAATCTACGAAAATGTAATTACCTCCTCGGATTTGGAAAAAATGTTTGCAGAAAACAATGTGGTTTGCAAAAACGGCGAATCTCCGAAACGTTTGGCATTCGTCCATTGCGTAGGTTCACGCGATGAAAAAGTCGGCAATCGTCATTGTTCGAAAGTATGTTGTGCAACAGCCGTGAAACAAGCTTGTGAAATCAAAGAACTTTATCCGAGTTGCGAAGTATTCAATCTTTATATGGATTTGCGAATGTTCGACCGACATTTTGAAGATATGTATCACGAGGCTCAATCCAAATATCATGTGAATTTTATTCGCGGACGATTGTCGGAAGCCGGCGAAAACAAAGAGCATCAAGTGATCATAAAAACCGAAGACACCTTAGCCGGAAAGCCGTTGAAATTAACTGTTGACTTGTTGGTTTTGATGACAGGAATGGAACCTTGCTATTTACAAAAAACGATAAACAGCAAGTTAGGATTGCGTTCCGACACAGATGGTTTTTTGAGTACAAAAAATTCCTTTACCGAAAATAATTTATCAAACGCTGATGGAATTTTTGTCGCAGGCACTTGCACCGGACCAAAAACAATTCCCGAAACCCTTGCAGATTCTCGTGCTGCAGCAGGTTTGCTTAATTCTTACCTCATGTCGTAAAAAATAATAATCGTCATTCCGAGCGTAGTCGAGGATATAGTACGACAAGACAAAAAAATGACAACAGAAATGATCAATTTTGGATATCAAAGAAACGAAAGTGCAACATTAGATTTGGATACAACCCATTCCGAATTGTACAAAAAACTGCTCGATAAAGAACCGAGTGCAGCAACCTGTATCTCTTGTGGGACGTGTGCTGCAACCTGTTCGGCAGGGCAATTCACAGACTTCAATTTGCGAAAAATCATGTTGCTTTGCAAACGTGGCGATATGCAATCTTTCAAGCCGATTATCAATCGCTGTATGGTTTGCGGAAAATGCCAACTCGCTTGCCCAAAGGGCGTAAACACTCGAAACATTGTATTAATTCTAAATAAATATCTCCATGCAGGAAAGATTAGTAAATAGTTTCGACCCGTTCGTTATACCTTATACATTTGGTTTAATTTTTCTGTTGACCTACTTGTTTATCGCGTTAATTCGAGTGATACAGGCACTTCCAAATGATGATAAATTTAAATTATTGAAGCATATTTTTTCGTTGAAAATTTTCAAATCCATGAAAGAAATCTTTTTGGAATGTTTGCTTCATGTGAAAATTTGGAAAAAAAATTGGACCCTCGGATATATGCACACAGCCCTTGCATTCGGTTGGTTTATGTTGATTATTTTAGGGCATTTTGAAGTACAACTTTTTGCACCACACCGTTTGAATTTACCTTGGTATCCGATATTTTTTCGCTATTTTATGATGGAAACCGAAACCACTATGCAAGGTTCGTTTTTCTTTTTTATGATGGATCTGACTTTGCTGCTTGTCTTGTCGGGCTTGGTTTTGGCAATAATCAAACGTTTTCGCAGAAAACTATTTGGCATGAAACGAACCACCAAATTACGTTGGAATGATCAAATCGCCGTGATTGCACTTTGGTCGATTTTTCCTTTGCGTTTTTTAGCAGAAAGTTTTTATTCGGAAATCAGTGGAGGAAGTTTTTTAACTGCCGGAATGGGGTCGATATTTCATTGGTTCTATAATTTTACGGAAAACGAAATTTATATTCGTCCGATTTGGTGGGCGTATTCGATTGCTTTGGCTGTATTTTTTATCATGCTACCTTGGTCGAGATTTACCCATATTTTGACTGAACCGTTGTTCATTATCATGCGAAATGCCGGAATCCGCGAAGAACACCGAAATTCCGGATACGGAAAAGTAGAAATTTATTCCTGTTCGCGTTGCGGAATTTGCTTAGATCCTTGTCAATTGGTTTCCGTTGCATCTTTGCGAGATTCCGCAGCCATCAACTATACCCGACATTTGCGACTTTGGAAATCCGAAAAAGCCCATCAAGCGGCGAGTATATGTTTGATGTGTAACCGTTGCACGAAAGCTTGTCCTGTCGGTGTAGATACGGCGGCTCTCAAACTCAACACCAAACACGAAGTAGTTACATTTCACACTGACCAACAATACGATTATTTGACTTCGAAAACTGCGGAATCCGGTGCTGAGCCTGCGATAGCAAAAACTCTCGAACCCACTGACGTAATTTATTTCGCCGGTTGTATGACCCATTTAACACCGGCAACAAAACTCGCCATGACTAAAATTTTAGAAACCTCCGGCGAGCGTTTTTCATTCATCGACGAAGACGGTTCGATTTGTTGTGGACGTCCTGTACTGCTTGCAGGAGCAAGAAAATCCGCCAACGAATTGATGAAAAAAAATGCAGAATTATTCAAACAAACTAATGCCAAAATTTTAGTAACCTCCTGCCCGATTTGTTACAAGTTTTTCAAAGAAAATTACGATTTGGATATGCGAGTTTTACACCATTCGCAGTACATTCAGGAGCTTTTGAAAGAAGGTAAAATCAAAGTAGACCCCAATGGTGCAAAAATCGTATTTCACGACCCGTGTGAATTAGGTCGAAATTCCGGTGTTTACGATGCTCCGAGAGAAGTTTTGAAATCTGTTGGCGAACTACAATCCACTGCTTACGATGGTGCCGAATCACTGTGTTGCGGACATAGCATTGCCACAGAATCTTTACCTTACAGAAAACGCCACATGATAGCAAATGATGCCGTTGAAAAATTGACGACAGACCATCCCGATGTCTTAGCAACCGCTTGCCCTGCCTGCAAAAAAGCTTTTTCGGAAACGAACAAAATTGCAGTGAAAGATTTGGCGGAAATTGTTGCAGAGAACTTGAAGTGTTAAATTGGATTTCGTCGTATGGTGCAAACTTTTTACGTTTACGGCATTATTTTCCGTTTTATTTAATCTTTTCGAAACGAAAATAACAATTGGCTTAAAATCACTAAAACAAGCGTTGCTACCGAGCTATAGAAGATTCGTAACAAGATTGTTCCTATTTCATTCCAACGAAATACTTCCAAAAGAAACATCGTCGAATGATGAATTAAAATTAAAATTAAGGCGTAAGAAATAAACCAATCCGCACCGAGATTTTTCATGTCCGGAGTATCATCGTTATTGAAATCTCGTCCGAAAGAAATCAAGTTTAATAA
>WRKV01000094.1 GCA_009777915.1 Bacteroidales bacterium
ATAAAAAAAACGGACTTTTACAAATCCGTCATAGAGGTTTTTCGACGACCCAACCAACAAATAAGAAAGCCCGCTTTCGCAGGCGTTTACTTATCCCTGTTGGTTTGAAAATGTCGAAAATTTCTATGACAAGAATTAGCAAATCGCTATATTTTATTTATATTTTCTATATTTTCGTTTATTTCATAGTTTGTTTTTTTGTAGGGGCGATGCATGCGTCGCCCTTACAGATTTTTTGCAAAGATACAAAAAAAAATGAAATTGACCAAACTTCACCGTAATAAGGAAAATAAAAAAAGTCTCTATTAAGAGACTTTTTGTGCGGATGAAGGGACTCGAACCCCCACGCCTCTCGGCACCAGATCCTAAGTCTGGCACGGCTACCAATTACGCCACATCCGCAACTTACTGCACTCAAATTGCTCGCTCTCGAAAAAGAAATTTTGTTCTTTTTTTCACTTTATTGCAATTTTGAGAGTGCAAAGATACGAAAAAAAAATGAAAATATCAAAATTTTTCGTATATTTGCAAAAAATTTAAAACTTAAAAATCATGGAACCTACCAAAAACGAACAGTTCGGCGTTTCTACGTCCAAAAATGATGTTAGAAACGCAAACCCCAATAAAAAATTATTCCCAAATGCTTATTGTAAAGTCGTCCCTGATGTGTTCGGAGACTTCGTAAAGCTGCTATTCTCTAAGCCTACCGTAAATGTAATGAATGTCAATGGCGTGGGTTCTAAAGCCATGTTGACGTATCATCGTTGGAAAGAAACCAATGACCTCAACGTGTGGAAAAACCTTGCTCAAGATGCGGTTGTGATGAACCTCGACGACTTGATTTGTTCGGGAATTACCAACAATATCCTGTTGTCGTCAACCATCAATTACAACGCCAATCATATTCCCGAAGAGGTTGTAAACACTGTTGTTTCAGGCATTGAAGACTACTTGGAAACCCTTCGCTCACAAAAAATAAATATCCGTTTTGCAGGTGGAAAAACCACCAATGTCGGGGATTTGGTACAGTCTTTGACCTTAGATACGACAACCGCAGTACGTATTCGGCAAAACGAAATCATCGCAAACGACCGAATTCAGGACAAAGACGTGATTATTGGTTTGATGTCGCATAAACAACTTTCTTTGCTTTCGCCTTTGCAAACGTATCTTCCGGTGATGAAAGCGATTTTGGAAAATTTCCGTCCGTCCATTCACGGATTGGTGCATTGTAGCGATGGCGGGCAAACCAAATGTTTGAATTTTGTGAACGATTTACACATTGTCAAAGATCAGATGTTCGCTGTTCCGCCTGTGTTTTCAACGATTCAAAACGAATCGAATATGTCTTGGCAAGATATGTACAAAACGTTCAATATGGGACATCGTTTCGAAATTTTTACCAAAGAGAAAATCGCCGATGACATCATAAAAATTGCACGATATTTTGGCATCAACGCCCAAATCATCGGACATTGCGAAGCCGCACAAACAACGGGATTGACGATAAAATCTGAACACGGAATTTTCACATATTAAACTACCAACGGCATACGCTCCAAATGTCGAATACCTTTCAAAAATTGTGCAATTTGAGAATGTTTGTATGGATTTGGAAGAGCCGTATGTTCGTCAGACATTCAGAAATCATTGCGAAATTTTGACGTCGCAAGGTGTGAAAAAATTGTCTGTTCCAATTGAAAAAAAATCATGTTTTGACACGCTCAATCATCGACCTGAAATGATAAAAAATGTAAAAATCGACTATTCGGAAAATTGGCAACGTCAGCATTGGCGGAGCTTACAAACATCTTACAACAATTCGCCGTATTTTTTGTATTACGAAAATGATTTGAAAAATTTTTATGAAAAACGATGGGAATTTTTAGTTGATTTTAATACAGAATTGTTGCAATGGCTACTGGGAAAATTACGAATTACAAATTACGAATTACGCATGGGTTCTGTCGATAACCACAATTCACACGATTCACGATTCACTATTCACTATTCACTATTTCCACCCTATCAACAAGTTTTCGGAGAAAAATTTGTGCCCAATCTCAGCAGTTTTGATTTGTTATTCAATTGCGGACCCGAAAGTAAAATCTATTTATGCAAGGCGTAGTACATATCACAACCGGAAGTAGCTATCGCGTAGAAACCGCCACCGGCAAGCGTTTTGATTGCAAAATCAAAGGCAATTTTCGCATCAAGGGCTACAAGACGACCAATCCGATTGCGGTTGGAGATGTGGTGGATTTCGACTTGCTTCCTGATGGAAAAACCGGATTGATTTCGAACATTCACGAACGCAAAAATTGTATCATCAGAAGGTCGGTAAATTTGTCGCATCAAAGTCACATGATTGCAACGAACATTGATCGTGCTTACCTTGTGGTTAGCCTGTTTCAGCCACGTACACCGTTCGGATTTATCGATCGTTTTTTGGTTACTGCCGAAGCCTATTTCATTCCTGCAACCATCATTTTCAATAAGGTGGATATTTATGATAGAGAATCCATGAATTTGCTCGAAATGTCGAAAGATATTTACAGGTCGATAGGTTATGAATGTCGCGTCACATCTGCACTTCGCGGAGATGGCGTGTGTGAATTGAGAGATGAATTAGCTCATCAAACATCGTTGTTTTCCGGAAATTCCGGAGTTGGGAAATCCGCACTAATCAACGTAATCGACGATAATTTACAACTCAAAACCGGCGAAATTTCCGGCTATCATCAAAAAGGGAAACACACGACAACCTTTGCAGAAATGCACCGTTTAGCCAATGGCGGTTTTATTATCGACACACCCGGCATCAAAGAATTTGGTATGGTCGATTTCTCGAAAGATGAGGTAGCACTGTACTTTCCGGAGATGAAAGCCTTGTTGCACAACTGTAAATTTTCCAATTGTACCCATGTTCACGAACCCGGATGTGCTGTAAAATCAGCAGTTTCAGAAGGACGAATTCATTCGCAGAGATACAAAAGTTATCTCAATATCTTGAGCGGAAAAGAAATGGATATCGAACCTTGGGAGCTAAAATAAATTTGGTTTTTCACATTTTTTTTCGTACCTTTGTATCTTATCTCCAAAGGTTACTCTGTGAGTGACGGGGCGGAGCTGTAAAAACATCTAAAACACTTGAATACATTGAACTTTCCAACTCTCATAGAACTCCCAAAAATTATTGATTCTCGCGGAAATTTAAGCGTGGTTGAAAACAACAAGGAAATCCCGTTTGACATTCGGCGTGTGTATTGGCTTTACGAAGTGCCGACAGGTGAATTGCGTGGTGGACATGCACATACGGACTTACAGCAGGTATTGATTGCCATTCACGGAAGTTTGAAAATCATTGTAGATGATGGTAAAAATCGTCAAACATTTACGCTCAACAAACCGAATCAAGGATTGTATATCGGCAATAATATCTGGCGTGAAATGTCCGATTTTTCTGATGGTGCAGTGTGTTTGGTGTTGGCGTCGAAACCGTATGATCCGGCAGGATATATTCGAAATTACAACGATTTTGTTGATAAACAAAAAACAACGAAAATATGAACAAACTTATCACACCCGAACAAGCCGTATCCAAAATCAAATCCGGCATGACAATCATGGTCGGCGGGTTTTTAGGAAACGGAAGTCCACTAAAGATATTGGACTTGTTGGCACAAAGCGATGTCAAAGATTTGACGCTGATTTGCAACGATTCGGCATTTCCCGACAAGGCGTATGGCAAGCTCATTGCCAACGGACAAGTACGCAAACAAATCACCTCGCACACCGGAACAAATCCGGTTGCTATTGAGTTGATGAACGCCGGAACAATGGAAGTGGAATTCGTTCCGCAAGGTACCCTCGCAGAGCGGATTCGCTCTGCCGGTGCGGGTTTGGGAGGGGTGCTTACGCCAACCGGCTTAGGTACTTTAGTCGAAAAAGGCAAGCAAAAACTCACCATCGACGGCAAGGAATATCTCCTTGAAAAGCCCTTGTGTGCTGATGTTGCACTACTCGGTGCAAGTCTTGGTGACAAGAGCGGAAACCTTATCCACCAAGGCACTTCGCAGAACTTTAATCCGTTGATGGCAACCGCTGCAGACCTTGTTATTGCTGAGGTTAGCGAGCTCGTTGAGACCGGCACGTTTTCGCCGGAGGCTGTTCATACGCCGGGGATATTTGTGGACTTTATAGTGAGCTGTGATCTGTGATCTGTGAGGCTTCGCCCATATTGTGATCCGTGATCCGTGAACTGTGAGGCTTCGCCCTTAGCTATAGACACAACCCCACACTTCCATCTCACGCTTCACGCTTCACACCTCACACCTCACACTTCATACCTCACAAACAATGAACCATAAAGAATTAGACGCATGGAAAAAAAGCATAGAACTAGTAGAAACGGTATATGCTTTTACAAAAAAATTTCCTAAAGAAGAACTTTTCTGCATGGTTCAGCAAATGAGAAGATGTGCAGTTTCTGTACCATCCAATATTGCTGAAGGATGTGCACGAAAAAGTGATGCAGAAACCATTCAATTTCTATACATCGCAGCAGGATCGTTAGCAGAGCTAGAAACGCAATTAATTATTTCCGAAAAAATCGGATATGGAAACACAACCCACATGATAGAACAAATAGCAGTCATAAGACAGCTAATCATAGGGTTGTCCAGATATTTGAAAACAAAGAAAAAATAATTTTTTTTGTGATCCGTGATCCGTGAACTGTGAGGCTTTGCCATTAGCTATGGGCGCAACCTCACAGCTCACGCTTCACATCTCACACTTCACACAAAAAAAAACTATGAAACAAACCTCAACAATCCGACTCCGCATGAGCACTGCGGACGCCCACTACGGCGGGAACCTCGTAGATGGCGCAAAAATGTTGCAACTGTTTGGCGATGTAGCCACCGAGTTGCTGATTATTAACGATGGCGACGAAGGGCTGTTCTGCGCTTATGATAGCGTGGAATTTCTCGCACCCGTCTACGCCGGCGACTACATCGAAGCGGTGGGCGAGATTACCAACATTGGTAATTCATCTCGCAAGATGATTTTCGAAGCAAGGAAAGTTATCGCTCCTCGTCCCGACATTTCGCCCTCTGCAGCGGATGTGTTGGCAGAGCCGATAGTCGTCTGTAAAGCGAGTGGGACGTGTGTTGTTCCTAAGGATTGCCAACGAAAATAAAATGTGATCTGTGATCCGTGAACCGTGAGGCTTCGCCCTTAGCTTATAGGCACAGCCTCACACTTCACACTTCACAGTTCACAGCTCACGCCTCACAAATAATTCACAAAAACAAAAAAATATGGACAAATTAATTATTACCGCCGCCATTTGCGGCGCAGAAGTAACCAAAGACATGAACCCCGCCGTGCCTTACACGGTTGAGGAAATTGTTAGAGAAGCCAAGTCGGCTTATGATGCCGGTGCGGCGATTGTGCACCTGCACGTTCGTCGAGACGACGGCACGCCTACGCAGGACAAGGCACGTTTCAAAGAGTGCATCGATGCGATTTTGAAAGTCATTCCCGATGTGATTTTAATCCCCTCTACGGGAGGCGCTGTGGGCATGACCGCAGAGGAACGCCTGCAACCTACGGAACTGCCAATTGAGATGGCGACGTTGGATTGCGGCACGTGCAATTTCGGCGATGAGGTGTTCGAAAACACCATTCCGATGTTGCGAAATTTCGGCAAACGCATGATCGCAAACAAGATCAAACCCGAGTTTGAATGTTTCGAGATGGGGCATCTCGACACGGCGTTGAACATGGTGAAAAAAGGCGAATTGCCGGGGCATCCCATGCAGATCAATTTTGTGTTGGGTGTGCCGGGTTGCACTACTGCGACCGTTCCGAATTTGTGTTGGTTGGTCAACGCCATTCCGAGCGATGCCACATGGACGGCGACCGGCATTGGCAGACACGAGTTTCCGATGGCAGCAGCAGCCATAGCCATGGGAGGGCATGTGCGCGTAGGCTTTGAGGACAACCTCTTCATTGAGAAGGGTGTGCTTGCGAAATCCAATGGCGAATTGGTTGCAAAGGTTGTTCGTTTGGCGAAAGAATTAGGTCGCGGGATTGCTACGCCTGATGAGGCTCGGCGGATTTTGAGTATATCGAAACGTGGGTAAAGCGATGCGGTTTACCTAATGGATTCGACTCATAACGCCAACCGAGAATTGATAATTTTGAGGATTAGAAGACATACGCTTTTGGGATATAAATTTTTGCAAAGACACAAAAAATATACAAATTACGCAATAAAAAATTAGGAGTTAACATTTTGTTTGTAATTAATTTTTAAAAACTTTGCTGATTCAGAAAAAAGTTGTATCTTTGTGCCTATTTATGAGTTGGCTGCAATGTGAGTTGGCTGCAATGCGGCGAGAGCGGCGTCGAAAAAGACGAACGACTTGAAACGAAAGAGCAGTTCGACAATGAAGTAAAAATTGAAAATTTTGTGTAACTTAAAAAAAGAAGTGAAAATAGTAAAAAAAGTGAATAATCAATTAAAAATGAAGATAATGAAAATAGTTTTAATCATTCTTGCCGTTTTAGTGATGCTGTTTGTCGTTGTTTACGCTTATTATGGAGGATTTAAGAAAGTTAGTTTCAGAATTGAACATCAAGGAGGCGAGACTTTTGTTTACGAGAATGTTATAGGCGATTATAGTCAAGCAGGAAAAGTTTCGGACAAAGTTTATTATACACTCTTGAATGACGAAAAGATAGAAACGACAAAGGGAATTGGAATTTTTTACGACAATCCCCAAAAAGTTGCTAAAGACAAATTACGTTCTGAAATTGGCTGTGTAGTTGAAAATTTGGATAGCGTTACTTTGGAAAAATTAGCAGAAAAATACCACGTTAAGACATTGCCTCAAAGTGAATTTGTGGTAACCGAATTTCCATTCAAAGGAAAACTCTCCGTTTTGTTTGGCATTATGAGAGTTTATCCAGCATTGGACAGGTTCAGTAAAGAGCAGGGATATGTTGAAAGTCCGATTACGGAAATTTACGACATCCCGAACAAGAAAATAATATATCGTAAACAAATTGACAAATGAAACGACTTGCAAGCGGACAAAATGCACTGACAGCCAACTGGCGGTTTGGCGCAACGGCGGCAGTAGCCCCGCAGAAAAGGCAGTGCAAAATTGAAAGGTAGTAGCCCGCATGAATGGTAGTGGAAGCCGCCGCTGCGCCAAGCCGCTCGGACGTTAGCCGCAACCGGACGAGCCGAAAGTGCAACCATTGACGAGAGTGTGAATTAGACGCTGAATTCCTGCCCCCCTGAAGTGTTTCATGGAAAAAATTGCACCAATTATTGGAAGTATGTGCTACTAATTTGACTTTTGTGTCGGGGGACAGAAATTCAGCGTCTTACGGACTTTGTGAACGACCGGACAATCAGTTCGCACGATTGAAACCAATGTTCCGACAGACACAGGAGAGAATGACAACGAAGAGAAAATTTTGTGGAATTGAGAAAAGAAAAAATATTTGCGTTATTTGTCAAGAAAATGAAAAATATTTTGTATTTTTGTACCGTAAATAAAGATTGAGTGAGTGGTGTAGTTATCTTCTATGACTGACCATGGCGGAGCATTGACAGTTTGTGGAAACAGCCGTCCGAAAGTGTACCCGACAATATCGGTGGACAAAGATTTGTTTTTCGAGCGGGAGACGGACGCGCATCAAATCGGCAGCGGCTAACTGGCGGTTTGGCGCAACGGCGGCAGTAACCCCGCGGAAAAGGCAGTGTGAAAATGAACGTTTGTCGCCCGCATCAACGGTAGTGTAAGCCGCCGCTGCGTCAAGCCGCTCGGACGTTGGGTGCAAGCAGCGAGAGCACGGTGGACGAGTTACGGAAACCGTGAAAACTCGAATGCTGAACCCAACTACGAATATATTTTTAAATAATTAATAATTAATAAATTGTAGTTGGAAATGGAACAAAAGTTCAGTAATTTTGGTAGTGTAATGGAAGCAGAAAACCATTCAAAAAACAGTGCAATGGATACGGAAACCATTTCAAAAAACGGGAAAAACCCTGTGAGTGAGGGAATTTGGAAATTGCTTATTCTTTTTTTATCTTGTTAGTTGGTACATTTGTATTCAGTACCTGCAAAAAGGATGAAGAAGGCAGGAATAGTGATGTATATGTTGCAGGGTGGGAATACGATGGTGAAAATACCAATGCTGTACTGTGGAAAAACGGTGTGGCGCAATATTTAGGCATCGGGTCGGCTACTTCCGTTTTCGTATCGGGCAGCGATGTGTATGTAGTCGGTAACGACGAAGGTGCCTATTATGGGAGAAATGTTATGCTTTGGAAAAATGGGGTGCCTCAAAATCTTACAAACACAACTGGCTCTTCCATTAATGTAATAGCTCGAGCTAATTCCATTTTCGTATCAGGCAGCGACGTGTATGTAGCCGGAGTCTACTCACAAAACAGCTCTCGAATAGCCAGACTGTGGAAAAATGGAGTGGTGCAAAATCTTACATCAACAGCCGATCGCAGCTCGGGGGCTGTTTCAGTTTTCGTAGTAGGCAGTGATGTGTATGTAGCCGGAAATGAAGACAACGTAGCCAGATTGTGGAAAAACGGCGAGGTACAAAACCTAATATTTCCAACCGAAATCAGCGGCTCGCGGGCTTCCTCTGTTTTCGTATCAGACGGAGATGGTTATGTTGCCGGATAATATTCCAACAACGAAGAATGGGTCGGAGGAATGTGGAAAAACGGCAAAGTGGAACAATATATCACAGACGACTCTGGGGTATTTTCTCCTTCAGTTTTCGTATCTGGCAGCGATGTATATATAAGTTATGATTTAATGGGAGGGAGCCATTCCAAACTGTTGAAAAACGGCGTTGTGCTGTACGATGGAGGATTTGGATACAACTTTATGTCCTTTTTTGTTTCAGGTAACGATGTATACGTTGCCGGAGATGACAATGATGGAAGCGACACGAGTCCTCCAACAAAAGCCGTACTTTTGAAAAATGGCGTGGTGCAAAACCTTACAGATGGAACT
>WRKV01000095.1 GCA_009777915.1 Bacteroidales bacterium
ATGGATCTGCGGTCTGCGTCGCGAACAGTCCATCACCCGCCACGACATGCAACTCGTGGAGTGGGACGAAGTCAACAACCTGATCAAAATCAATCCCCTCATCAACTGGACGGAGCAGCAGGTTTGGGACTATATCCACGAACACCACGTTCCCTACAACACCCTGCACGATAGCGGTTTTCCAAGCATCGGCTGCCAACCTTGCACACGTGCCGTGAAACCCGGCAAGGACGCACGTTCCGGACGATGGTGGTGGGAATCTGCGGAGCAGCGGGAGTGCGGGTTGCACAAGAGATAGGTTGTTTGAGTTTTTTTTCGTACCTTTGCAGAACGAAAACATAAACCATGAATTTCTCAGATAACGAATTAAAACAACTAATCGAAAGCAATGAGTACGAACAGGAGCTGTTCACAAAAGCCGACAACGTCCGCAGGGCACACTACGGAACGGATGTCTATATTCGCGGCTTGATCGAAATTAGCAACTATTGTCGAAACGACTGCTATTACTGCGGTATCCGCAAAGGCAACCAACACGTGGAACGCTATCGGCTCAACAAAGACGAAATTCTGTCCTGCTGCAAAGAGGGCTACAGGCTTGGGTTTCGAACGTTCGTGTTGCAAGGTGGCGAAGATGCGACGTTCTCCGATGCATGGATTTGCGATACCGTTTCCGAAATAAAGAGACTGCACCCCGATTGTGCGGTTACGCTATCGTTGGGCGAAAAATCCTACGACAGCTACAAAGCTTACTATGATGCAGGTGCCGACCGTTATCTACTCCGACACGAAACCGCAAATGCCGAGCATTACCACCTGCTGCACCCCAACAGCATGAGCCTTGAAAATCGCAAAAATTGTTTGTGGGATTTGAAGAAAATCGGTTATGAGGTCGGGTCTGGTTTTATGGTTGGATCGCCTCATCAGACTACGGAAAACTTAATTGAAGACCTGCGATTTTTGCAGGAATTGCAACCTGATATGATAGGGATAGGTCCCTACATATCCCATCAAAACACTCCTTTTCGAGATTACAAAAATGGAGATTTACACCAATGCCTCAGGTTGATCGCCATTCTGCGTCTGATGTTCCCTTATGCTTTGATACCGGCTACAACCGCACTTGGAACCATTGACAGCGAGGGTCGCGAACTGGGACTAAAGGCAGGAGCAAACGTGGTAATGCCCAACCTCTCCCCCGTCAAAGTCCGGAAACAGTACGAACTCTACGACCACAAAATATGCACCAACGAGGAAGCCGCCGAATGCCGAATGTGCTTAGAAAACAGGGTTGCAGCAGCAGGTTATCACATCGTAACGCATATCGGTAACGCCAAAAATAAAATGTAAAACGGTTGGCATTTTCAATTTTTTTCGTATCTTTGTAAAAATTTTTACCATGAAAAAGATACTTTTGGCTTTACTGACTCTCGTTTTTGTACTGAACATCTCCGCACAAAGAACGACTCCGCTTGCTAATCAAGCATTTCAAACTCCTAAAAATGTCATCTTGCTTATTGGCGATGGGATGGGCACGGCACAATTTTTTACGCTGATTACAACGAATGAAAACAATTCTATCGAACAATTTCCGATTGTTGGCTTTCAAAAAACATCATCGGCAGATAATTTTGTAACGGAATCCAGTGCTGCCGCAACAGCCTTGTCAACAGGACGAAAAACCAACAACAGACACGTTAGTGTTGATCCGGAAACCATGCAACCCCTGCAAACCTTAGTACATCTGAGCAATGCAAAAGGACTGTCTACCGGAGTGATTGCCGCTTGCGATATTATGCACGCAACGCCCGCTGCATTTCTCTCGCATAATGCGGATCGAAATAATTACGAAGAACTTGCGGAAAATATGCTTCAAACTCATCCCACGTTGTTTATCGGTGGAGGTAGAGATCGTTTTGAAAAACGAAACGACAATCGAAATCTTTCGGATAGCCTGAGAAAACAGGGTTTTCAAGTGTTCTACACCTTAGACGAAGTGTTGCAAACACAAAATCCGAAAGTGGCAGGATTATTGTACGATGGACATCCGGAATCTATAGCAGACGGACGTGGCGAATTCTTGAAACCCGCATCACAAAAGGCAATCGAACTGCTAAATCAAAATCAAAAAGGATTTTTTATGATGATTGAAAGTTCACAAACTGACTGGCTATGTCACGATAATCTTTTTGACGATTTGATTAAAGAATTAAAAGATTTCGACCACACGATTCATGCCGTTTTGGAGTTTGCCAAAAGAGACGGAAACACGTTGGTCATTGTTACCGGCGACCACGAGACGGGCGGTTTAGCCGTATTGGACAGAAGGGGCGAGCCGGTTGGGAGATTTACCTCTTTTGATCATACACCGACCATGATTCCTGTCTTTGCGTTTGGTCCTGGTGCAGAACTGTTTTCAGGTATTTATGAAAATACGGACATACAGAAAAAAATTGTAAAACTTTTAGGTTTGTAATCATGAAAATTTCATCAGCCGAATTTCTTATCAGTAACACCGATTACAAAAAATGTCCGAACGATAATGTTCCGGACTTTGCGTTTATCGGGCGTTCCAACGTTGGAAAGTCATCGCTGATTAATATGCTTTGCAATCATAAAAACCTTGCAAAAACGTCTGCAAAACCCGGAAAAACACAACTGATCAACCATTTTTCTATCAACAACAAACAATGGTATTTAGTGGATTTGCCGGGCTATGGCTATGCCCGAACTTCCAAAACCAACCGCGAAAAATGGGAAGGCATGATCGTCGATTATCTGTGCAAACGTGAAAATTTGTACTGCGTTTTTGTGTTGATTGATGCTCGATTGGAACCACAAAAAATAGATTTGGAATTTATCGATTGGCTCGGAGAATACGGGCTTTCGTTCGTTTTGGTTTTTACGAAAACAGACAAGATTTCGGCGGTGCAAGTTGACAAAAACATCGCGGCATTCAAACGTGAAATGTTGAAATCTTGGGAAGAAATTCCTCAGATATTCAAAACGTCTTCCGTTGAAAACAAAGGTAGAACAGAGATTTTAGAATTTATTGCAAACACATTATTATGAATGTAAAAAACCTTTTTCGAAGACAGTTGAATTTATGGCAATGGTTTCTGATCGTGTTCGCGGTATCGGTTGTCATTAGCGTTTTTTATGATTGGCTGAGCGTTCGAAATGAACACCGCTATCGATTGAATTTTGCTAAAGAATTACTTAAAAACGATGACGAAAAAGCATTGGAGATTTTTGAAAAATGGAATCAATATATTCATCAAAATCCTGTAATTGTGAATGAACGAATCAATGAAAATTACAAAATCGAATTGTTGAGAAAAGCCTTTGATTCTGCGTTTCTTGAAAATTATATGGTTGAGTTTCTGTTTTGCGATGCAGATGAATATCTATGGTTGGAAGATGGAAAAATTCTTGTGAATTGTCATGATTTTTTTGAGGAAAGAATTCTACAATTGGGTCGTCCGACGGCAAATAAAAATTTGTTTGAACTTCGTCAAACCCCCTTTGATATCAGCTATCTTGGAATTGTTGAAATTCCGAGAAAACAAGAATTGTACATCGAATTTGTATCCAAAGAAAAAACATCTTGGTGGCAAAATATACTCCGAGAAAATCGATACAGCATAGCCTATTACGACCGCACGGAATTGGTTAAACAAATCGGAACCTTTGTTTATCCGTTGAAACTTTTTATTCCGAATGACGAGCAAAATCAGATGTTTGCAGAGTACGAACATTACAACCATTTGGTGATGTTTGTAGAGGATTCGAATGATGAACAAATGTTGATTGTGAGTCGACGTATTCCGAGAATTCAAAATCGTCTTTCAACATTTTCATTTGTTTTTATCCTGAATTTATGTTTGGGTTTATTGATTCTGCTGGTCTGGAAACGAGCATCACGCAGGTTTTTCAAAACATTTGCGCAACGGTTACAAATAACTGTTGTGAGCATTGTGTTGTTTGCGTTTGTCGTCACAGGAATAACATCGATCATTTATGTTCAACGATTAAATTCACAAAAAAATCAAAAAGTTTTGCGTGAAAAAACCTATTCGTTATTGTTGATGATGGAGCAAACGTTTGGCGAAGGATCCCCTTTGGAAATCATAGAACACCCCTTGCTGCAAACAAAATTGGTCGACTTTTCCGAAGTCTATTTTGCAGATATTTTCTTTTACAACAGAGCAGGGCATATCATTGCGAAATCCTCTGTTGAGGAGGCTTTCCGCAATTTGTCAAGAGATGAAATGGACGCATTGGCATTTTATCAATTAAGTCAAGAACATAAAAACTTTTTCGTTCAAAAAGAAACTTCGAACAATCAAACGTATTATAGTTCGTACGTTCCGTTTCGCAATTATCGAAATGAATTGGTGGGCTACTTAAACCTTCCTCAATTTGCACAACAAGCCGAACTTCGTCAAGAAATTGTTGCGTTCATAATGACTTATATCAACTTGTTTGTGGTGTTGATTTTGTTGGCATTTTTGTTAGTCTTTTTGGTTATTAAACGCTTGACTAAACCATTGGTTGAATCCGAACGTCAGATTGCTTGGAACGAAATGGCAAAACAAATTGCTCACGAAATAAAAAATCCGCTAACGCCTATGCGACTAAGCGTTCAGCAGATTCAAAAAGCATGGAACGATCAAAAAAGCGACTTCGATAATCGCATGAAAAATTTCTCAACAGTGATGATTGAACAAATCGACACCCTCTCGACAATTGCTTCCGAATTTGCCAATTTTGCACAACAACCCAGCCTCAAATTGACCGAAGTGAATCTGAAAAATTGTTTGAACAAAACCATTTTGTTGATGAATACGAAAGATATCATCCGGTTTGAAGTGCCCGAAGATATGGGAAATGTAACGGTTTTAGCCGATGAGAAACAACTTTCTCGTGCACTGCTCAACATCTTGAAAAATGCAGAACAAGCGGCTTCCGAAATTGAAAATCCGGAAGTAAAAGTTTCATTGAGTTTGTCGAAAAACAGCGTAACCATTGCCATTCAGGACAACGGAAAAATGATTCCCGAAGAAATTCGCAGTCGAATTTTTGAGCCGAATTTCACAACTAAAACCTCAGGTATGGGATTAGGATTAGCCATTACAAAAAACATCATCGAACGGTTTGATGGTACGATTTCATTTGAAACCGATGAAACCAAGACCGTATTTTATATTGAATTACAGCAAATTAGCGAAAAATAATAAATTTTGAGCTAATCTCATTTTTTTTTTGTATCTTTGTAACCCAAAACAAAAAAACATGCTACAAAAACATTTACAAAAGATGCAAAAAATTTTGCAAGTTGCATCCATTACAAAAAAGATTACGCTTGCGATAATCGGACTGTTTCTGATTACTTTTCTATTGGTTCATTTGGGAATCAATCTCTGTTTACTTCGCGATGATGGTGGTGCGTGGTTTCGCGCCGCCGCACATTTTATGGGAACAAACTATCTCGTAAAAGTCTTTGAAATCGTGCTTTTTGGTGCGATCGCTCTACACATTTTACTGGCACTTCTCATTCAATTTCACAACTGGTATGCACGTCCGATTGGCTACAAATCGTGCAATAAATCCAAAACCGCTTTGGGGTCAAAATTGATGATTTGGACAGGCATTTTGATTGTATTCTTTCTCGCCGTGCATTTTGTGCATTTTTACTTTGCAAAAATTGGCTTGGTCGATGGTCCTCTCGATGCCAACAACGAACCCGATTTCTATGTGATGGCGCACATTCTGTTCAAAAAGGCATGGGTGGTGGTGATGTATATCGGTTTTATGATTGCGCTGGCGTTCCATTTGGCACACGCCTTTCCATCTGCATTTCAAACGTTGGGATTGGCACACAGCAAGTACACTCCGATCATTAAAATCGTTGGAATTGCCCTTGCCGTAGTGATTTCCGTAGGCTTTGCGATAATTCCGTTGTTCTTTTATTTTTGCAAATAAATAACCGCCGTTGTACGCAAAAAAAATATCAAAATGAACAAAGAAATACAAAAAATAGAATCTGATTTTTTGATTTTCAAAACCGATGATGAAAAGATCTCGGTAGATGTTCGTTTTGAAGACGAAACGGTTTGGCTGACGATGGATGCAATGACAAAACTATTCGAGAAATCACGCTCTACAATCAACGAACATATTTTGAATATCTATGCCGAAAATGAGTTGCAAGAAACCGACAGCGTGAGAAAAATCGGAAATTCCGATTTTTCTACCAAACCGACTAATTTCTACAATCTTGATGAGTGGCGAAAATTTATTGCTTGGAGCAGGAACAATCAGTCACGAAACCGCAGTCAATAAAGCAACTTCAGAATACAAAAAATATCAGCAAAAAACATTAAGCGAAGTCGAAAAAAACTATTTAGCAAGTTTGAAAACATTGGAAAAGAAAACGAAAAAAAAATAAAATATGTCTAAATTAGATTCTAAAATTCCACAAGGTGCGTTAGAGCAAAAGTGGGTAAATTACAAAACCTCTCAATCGCTGATCAATCCTGCGAACAAGCGTCGTATTGATGTTATTGTTGTGGGAACAGGTCTTGCCGGAGCCTCTGCTGCTGCGAGTTTGGGGGCATTGGGTTTCAATGTGAAAATTTTCTGCATCTCCGACAGCCCGCGTCGTGCACACTCTATCGCTGCACAAGGTGGCATCAATGCAGCAAAAAATTATCCGAACGACGGCGATAGTGTCGATCGTTTGTTTTACGATACCATCAAAGGTGGCGACTACCGTGCAAGAGAGGCAAATGTGCATCGTTTGGCGGAAGTCAGCAATGCGATCATCGATCAGTCGGTGGCACAAGGTGTGCCCTTTGCTCGCGATTATTCGGGATACTTAGACAACCGCTCGTTTGGTGGTGCACAGGTTTCGCGGACGTTCTACGCTCGCGGGCAAACCGGACAACAATTGCTGATTGGTGCGTACGGTGCATTGAGTCGCGAAATCGAACGCAAAACAGTGCAAATGTTTACGCGTGAGGAAATGTTGGATTTGGTTTTGATTGATGGTGTTGCACGTGGAATCATCACGCGCGACATCACTACCGGAGAAATTCATCGCCATGCTGCACACGCAGTGGTTTTGGCAACAGGCGGTTACGGAAATGTGTTTTTCTTGTCTACAAATGCGATGAATTCTAACGTTTCCGCAGCTTGGAAAGCCTACAAAAAAGGAGCGTTTTTCGCAAATCCGTGTTATGTGCAAATCCACCCAACTTGTATTCCGGTTCATGGCGATTATCAATCGAAATTAACGTTGATGTCGGAAAGTTTGCGAAACGACGGCAGAATTTGGGTTCCAAACAGTAAAGAAGATGTTGAGGAAATCCGCAGAGGACGTATGAAACCGGAAGGTATTCCTGAGGAAGGTCGCGATTATTTTTTGGAGCGTCGCTATCCGGCATTTGGAAATTTAGTGCCTCGTGATGTGGCTTCGCGTGCTGCGAAAGAACGTTGTGATGCGGGCTATGGCGTAGGCGCTACGGGGCTTGCCGTGTATTTGGATTTTTCTGATGCCATCAAACGTTTGGGTAAAGAAGTGGTCGAAGAGCGTTACGGAAATTTGTTCCAAATGTATGAAAAAATCGAGGACGAAAATCCATACGAAACACCCATGATGATCTACCCTGCCGTGCATTACACGATGGGCGGACTTTGGGTGGATTACGAATTGCAAACAACCGTAAAAGGTTTATTTGCGATTGGTGAAGCGAATTTCTCCGACCATGGAGCGAATCGTTTGGGTGCATCAGCATTGATGCAAGGCTTGGTAGACGGGTATTTCGTGCTACCTTACACGATTCAAAATTGCTTGGCAGATCAAATTCGAGTGCCTCGTTTCACAACAAACACACCGGAATTTGATCAAGTTGAAAGTGAAGTGAAAGCACGTATCGAAAAATTGTTGAGCATAAACGGCAAGCAATCTGTGGATACCATTCACAAAAAATTGGGTAAAATCATGTGGGATTATGTGGGAATGGCTCGCACCAAAACCGGCACTGCACAAGCGATAGAGATGATTCAAGAATTGAAAAAAGAATTTTGGAGTGATGTCCGCGTGGTTGGAAAAAACAACGAAATGAATAATGAACTCGAAAAGGCTTTACGTTTGGCAGATTATCTCGAATTGGGTGAACTCATGGCTCGCGATGCGAATCAGCGAGACGAATCTTGCGGTGGACATTTCCGTGAAGAATTCCAAAACGATGGCGAAGCCAAACGCGATGACGAAAAATATATGCACGTTGCCGCATGGGAATTCACCGGCGAAAACGCCGAACCCAAACGCAACACCGAACCGCTCAACTATGAGTTTGTACAAATTGCTAACCGAAATTACAAATAGCCATGAAATTCACACTAAAAATTTGGCGACAAGAAAATGCAAAAGCCAAAGGACGTTTCGAAACCTATAAAATCACCGACATCTCAAGCGATTGCTCGTTTTTAGAAATGTTGGATATCCTCAACGAACAATTGGTTGACAAAATCGACAAGCCCGTTTGTTTCGACCACGACTGTCGCGAGGGCATTTGCGGCATGTGTAGTTTGTACATCAACGGTCGTGCACATGGCAACGACGATGGCATCACGACATGCCAACTGCACATGCGCAAGTTCAAAGACGGTGCAACGATAACTATTGAACCCTGGCGTTCACGGGCGTTTCCCGTGATTAAGGATTTGGTTGTTGACCGCAGTGCGTTCGATAAAATCATTCAAGCCGGTGGCTATATTTCCGTGACTACGGGCGGAGTGCCCGATGGCAACGCCATTCCCATTCGCAAGGAAGATGCGGATACGGCTATGGATGCAGCGGCGTGTATCGGTTGCGGTGCCTGTGTTGCCTCGTGCAAAAACGCTTCGGCGATGCTCTTCGTAGCTGCGAAAGTATCGCATTTGGCACATCTTCCGCAAGGCAAGATCGAATCTTACAACCGCGTGCAAGCGATGGTAGAGCGTATGGACGAATTGGGTTTCGGCGG
>WRKV01000096.1 GCA_009777915.1 Bacteroidales bacterium
ATAAGGATATTGCGGGATAAATTGTCTTAGTTAGGGATAAATTGTCTTAGTTGTACTTATTTTTCGGGGATAAATTGTCTTAATTGCAGGGATAAATTGTCTTAGTTGCATCTCGTTATCTATTCAAATTTAATTAGTTGCGGATGTGGATAAGTAATGATAAGTTATACTTTAGTAATAAGTACCCATTTTTACGTCCCACAGTCCCACCCTGCATTTGTTTTTCTTTGAAAGAAAAAAATCATTCTACAGGATTAGCGATAGTTTGATTAAAAACATTCATTGATTCAACCTTTCGCTGTTGTAAAATTTTGGTATAAATCAACGTTGTTTTCATATCGGAATGCCCAAGAATTTTACTAACCTCCTCCAGTTTCATTCCGCTATCAAAGGCTAATGTTGCAAAGGTGTGTCGGGCTACATGAAGAGTGATCGTTTTATTGATTCCGGCAATCACGCTAATTTCTTTTATGTAGCGGTTTAGAATTTGGTTGCAGTACACATCAAAGATAGGTTGTTTATCGTATGGTTCACATTCGCGGGGCAATAGTTTTATTGCCTCGTGAATCAACGGAATTTCAACATCTTTCTGCGTTTTGTGCATTTTTAGAACAATAAAATTGTTTTTAATGTGTTCGTGCCGGAACGCCTTTAAATCTCGATATCGGAGCCCGGTATAACAGGTAAACAAAAATAAATGTAGTACTTTTTTCAATCTACAATCTAATTTACCTGTATCAAGTAATTTTCTAACAATCTTTTTCTGTTTGTATCCCAACTCCTTTTTTTCAAACAATTTTTGCAAGTGTGACTTCATGCCATCATCTAAATTTCCGGTATAAAGTTTTCGCAAAGTCTGAAGTTCTGCCATATCTAAAAAATCACGTTTTCCATCAGTCCACTTTATTTTTACTTTGTCAAAATCGTGCTTTTCTATCAATCCTTTTTGTATTGCTCTATTTAAAAACGACTTGATTATTGACAAATCTTTGCTGTAAGTATTTACTTCGTTCCCGCACAAAATCATCCAGTTCTTGTATTCCATCAAAAAGTTGTAATCAATTTCAGATATACTTAATTTATTTCGGAAACGGCTCAATTTATTAAGCTTTGCGAGATAAGTACGTTTAGTTTCGTGTGAAAGTGTTGCGTCGTTTTCTGTTTCTGTTTTCACAAACTCAAAATAGCAATCGGAAACAGCATTCCCAAACACCATCGCTTTCAACCCATCAAACGTAAACGGTTTTTTCTTGATTTGACAATCGGAAATATAAGTCTTGACCTGTACTTCGTAAAATGCGAGCAACTTATTTTTCTCCCAATAGTCGTATTCATTTTTGGTTATTCGCTGTTTAGCATTGTCCCAATTGGCGGGAGTTACAAGCAATGGCAAAACAAACCGTTTCCGGCTGTTGTTGTAACTTGCAGTTAAATAGATTGATGTTTGCCCTGTTTTGGCGGCATGGATGTAGTCCTTCCGGATTACAAACCTTGTGGTAACGTTTTTCATTTTTGTTTTTTCTGCGGAGTCTGTGGCACAGATTTGGCACAGATTTTAATCAAAAAAGTCAAAAAACGAGGGAATTTATTGAACAGTGGCTTTGAATAAGTGCAATAATTTCAACATTTTGTTAATTTTGTTGCACCGTTATCGTTGACCAACCTGGACTCGAACCAAGAACGACAGAACCAAAATCTGCTGTGTTACCATTACACCATTGGTCAATTTCGGGTTGCAAAGATACAAAAAATTTTTTTATTAACCAAATTTTTTTGCGTTTTTTTGATTTCTCAATTTTTTTTTGTATCTTTGCAGGCTGTATACACACCTATATAAAATCAAATCAAAAATTATGAATAACTACAAACGTCTTAACAACATCATTGGCTGGATCGTGGGCATCGCTGCATGTACGGTCTACGTGATGACTGCCGAACGCACTGCAAGCTGGTGGGATTGCGGGGAATACATCGCAACCGCTTTCACACTCCAAGTCGGACACCCGCCCGGTGCACCAACATTCAACCTTTTAGGTAATCTTTTTACCTTGCTCGTCGGACGTGATCCGCTACTTGCAGGTTTTATGGTCAACGTGATGTCGGCTCTCGCAAGCGGATTCTCAATCCTGTTCTTGTTTTGGTCGATTACATTGCTCGGTAAAAAATTAGTTCTGAAAAACGGCGAAATGACTTCTGCAAAAATGTGGACGATTTTTGGTGCCGGTATCGTAGGCGGAATGGCGTATTGCTTTTCAGATTCGTTTTGGTTTTCAGCGGTCGAAGGCGAAGTTTACGCACTTTCATCGTTCTTTACTGCCATCACGTTTTGGGCAATTCTGAAATGGGACGAGGTCGCAGACCAACCGCATCATTTACGTTGGATTATTTTTATCTCGTTTATGATTGGTTTGGCAATTGGTGTCCACCTCCTGAATTTACTCGTGATTCCGGCAGTCGTATTTGTAATTTATTACAGAAAATTCAAACCGACCAAAAAAAGATTTTGGTATGCACTTGGACTTTCAGGTGTGTTATTAGGTGCAATTTTGTGGGGTGTTATTCCGCAAATTGTTAGCCTTGCCGGAAAAATCGAATTATTTTTTGTTAATGGTTTAGGATTACCTTTCAACTCCGGTTCTTATTTTTATTTTGCCGTCCTTATCGGCGGAATAGCCTATGGAATATGGTATTCCATCAAAAAACAAAAAATACTTTTGAATACCGGCTTACTTTGTTTGGTCTTTCTTTTGGTCGGATATTCTACTTATTTTACTATCGTTATTCGTGCCAACGCCGGAACGCCAATCAATCAAAATGAACCTAAAAATGCTTACTCGTTGTTGGAATACTTGAATCGTGAGCAATACGGTCAACGTCCGTTGCTTTACGGTAGTTATTTCACAGGAAGGGTTACTGATATTAAAGAACGTTCGCCAAGATATGTTCGCGACGATGAAGCCGGAAAATATGTGAAAGTTTCTTTCCATCCCAATCATATTTGGGATCCTGCACATACAGGATTGTTTCCGCGTATGCACAGTACGGCGAGTGATCGTCCGCATGCTCAATTTTACAGGTATTTCAGCGGATACGACGGAAATCCTGAAAACCAAAGAAAACCGACTATGGCAGAAAATATGCGTTTCTTTATCCGATATCATCTCGGATGGCAGTATACACGCTATTTTATGTGGAATTTTGTCGGACGTCAAAATGATATTCAAGGTATGGGCTACGATATGCAAGGAAATCGAGATGTGCTGCACGGAAACTGGATTAGCGGTGTTAAATTTATTGACGAAGCTCGCCTCGGACCGCAAGATAATTTGCCCGATTTTCAAAAAAATAATCAAGGTCGAAATACGTATTATTTCTTACCGTTGATTCTCGGATTGATAGGATTGGCGTACCAATACAAGAAAGACAAACAAAGTTCGTTCGTTGTGTTTTTGCTCTTTTTTATGACAGGAATTGCCATTGTAATTTACTTGAATCAACCTTCGACCGAACCTCGTGAACGTGATTATTCTGTCGTGGGTTCGTTCTACGCTTTCGCGATATGGATTGGACTGGGCGTGATGGCGATTGCCGATTATCTGCAAAGAAAATTAAAAGCCAATGGCATCGTGATTGCAGGAATTACTACTGCTGTAACCTTTACAGCCGTTCCGCTGTTGATGGCTCAACAAAATTGGGACGATCACGATCGTTCGTATAAATCCGCCGCACGCGACTTTGCGAGAAATATGCTTATGTCTTGCGAACCGAATGCAATTCTGATTTGCAACGGAGACAACGACACTTTCCCGCTTTGGTTTGCTCAAGAAGTGGAAGGAGTGCGTACGGATATTCGGGTGATTAATTCTGCTTTGGCAGGTAGTCATTGGCATATTCAACCTCTGTTCAGTAAAGTTTATGAGGCTGATCCGGTAAAATTTACGTTGAGAAGAGACCAATATGCTCTTGGAACCAACGAAAGTGTTGCCATTCACGACAGAAACGTTGGTCGCAGAGAATTGATAGAATTGATTCGTTTTGTTGGAAACGACAATCCAAACACCAAACTCCAAACACGTGGTGGCGGGGAAGTAAACTTTTTCCCATCGACACAATATACGTTGACGATCAATCGTGACGAACTTTTAGAAAAAGGTATCATCACGCAAGAGCAATATCCGTTTACGCCTACTGAAATGCAACATGACATTGATGCCGGAAGATGGGGTCAGATTCATCGTGCGGATTTGGCATTCTTGGATATTTTTGCAACCAACGACTGGGAACGCCCGATATATGTAACATCGCCGGGAGCACAACGCAACATTTGGCCTATCATGCAATATGCTCAAATGGAAGGTGTGATTCATCAATTTGTGCCTTATCACAATCCAAACAGAAATCAAATTGCTGCGGGATTGAACGGTATTGCAACGGAAAAAACTTACGACTTGTTTATGAATCAATTTGTATGGGGCAATCTCACGCACGATAAAGCCCGCGTTGGTCCGGAAACCAGACAATCTGCGAGGAATCATCGGACGCAGTTTGTATATCTTGCACAGGCTTTGATTGCCGAAGGAAAGACAGATTCAGCCATTTTGGTTTTAGATCGCGGCATGGAATTATTTCCGCATCATAAAATTGATTTTGATGCGATGGTAATTTATTATGTTCAATCTTATTTCCGTGCCGGACAACCTGAAAAAGCGTTGGCATTGGCGAATAAAATGGTGGAAATTTACGAAGGAAATTTACGATATTTCGAACGTTTTCCGACGAAACATCGCAGATTATTGGAGTCGCACATTCAAGAAACCATCAGCATTTTCGGTCATTTGCGACACAATATGTTGCAAGGATTTGAAAGCGATTGCGAAGAACTGTTCCAACGTTTGGACAATATCTTAGCCTCTCGTGGCGTTCAAGGGTAAGATAAAAGAGGTAGTTAATTTTTTGATTTTCTATTGCCGAAGATACTCTTTCAGCAATTTATTTGCTGCAATATACGGACTGACTTGTCCTTTCAAAACTTCGTCAATCGCGGATTTGAGGCGTTGTTTGATGTCGGAATTGTGGTAAAAATTTGCAAGTAAAGTTTCATCGATTGTTTCGGATAAAATGCGTTGCGATTGTTCGCGACGTTTGTGTTGGAAATAACCGTTTTCTCTGGTATGTTTGATGTAATTTTCAACGATGTTCCAAATGTTTTCGATACCGTCTTTGGTATACGCCGAACAGGTCTCAACCACAGGAATCCAGCCCGATTCCGTAGGTGGAAAAAGATGTAGTGCATTGCTAAATTGTGTTCGTGCAACTTTGGCTTTCGGGATATTATCGCCATCGGCTTTGTTAATCGCAATAGCGTCTGCCATTTCCATAATACCGCGTTTGATCCCTTGCAATTCGTCGCCGGTATTTGCCAATTGAATGAGCAGAAAAAAATCAACCATTCCGTGAACGGTCGTTTCGGATTGCCCTACGCCAACGGTTTCCACCATGGTTATGTCAAATCCTGCGGCTTCGCAAAGTATAATGGTTTCGCGGGTTTTACGTGCCACACCGCCCAACGAACCTGCCGATGGCGACGGACGAATGAAAGCATTTTCCATACCCGACAATTCTTCCATACGAGTTTTATCACCCAAAATACTGCCTTTCGAACGTTCGCTACTGGGGTCAACGGCAAGTACGGCAAGTTTATGTCCTTGGTTAACCAACATCACACCCAAAGCCTCGATAAACGTGCTTTTCCCTGCACCCGGAACACCTGTAATTCCCAAACGAACACTTTTCCCGGAATGAGGCAAACAGCGTTCAATCACAGCTTGTGCGATGATTTGATGATCGGGATGTGAACTTTCAACCAATGTAATCGCACGACTTAAAATCATGCGATTTCCCGACAAAATTCCGGCGACATAATCATCAACAGTGAGCGTTTTTTTCTTCACGCGAGATTCCAAAAACACAGGATTGACGCTGTCGGGCTGAGGAATGCCCGAACGTTCGGTAAGTGCAGATTTGAATGTGCCGTCTTGGTGATGCATGATTGAAATGTTGTTAATTTATATTTTTACCATTAATCATGACGTTTCTTAATATGAAATTTTTGATCAGGGATTTATTCACATTGTCGTTTTGAGTAGTGATATTAAGGTTTTCAAAAACAAAATCCGACAATATGTATTGATCTTTGCCATCATCAACATTGAAAAAAACTTCGCAATCCAATGTAACATTACGCATAGTGATATGGCGAGCATAAGTAACCGGAATATCCTCTCTGCCTTTCAAATCAAAAAACTGTGTCCAAGGTTTGATATATAAAAAACTTTTTGCATCACCTTTGATATCCTCAATAAGCACATACTCGTAGTTTTGAGGTGTGTCAGGACGCATTTTCAACCACAACAAACGATTGGCTTTCGAGACAATGTTACGTCGTAAAATGATATTGCGATTATGTATGGATTCACTGCCAAAAGTTAACACTCCATGACAAAAACCAAACTCACAGTCTTCAATGATAATGTTGTAATTTCCGCCGTTTTCGGGAAGTTGATCCGCCCAAGGACCTTTACCCCCTTTGAGTGCAATCGCATCATCATTTACGGACATATAACAATTTTTGATCAAAACATTGGAACATGCATCAATGTCTATCGCATCTGTACTCGGTGCTTTCACGGGTTCGTAAGGCGAATAGATGTAAAGATTAAGAAGTTTAACATTCGTACATTTGTAAAAATGTGTCGTCCAAAATGGCGAATTGATTAGTCGTATACCTGAAATCTGCACATCATTGCTGTTCGATACAAAAAGCAAGCGAGGTCGCAATTCCTCTAAATTGGTGCATTGCGGATTTACAGCCCTGCGTTTCCAAAAAGATTTCCAATAACGCAAACCGTTACCATTAAGTGTTCCTTCTCCGGAAATCGTGAAACCATCGACTTTATCAGCGTTTACCAATGCCGGAAAATAATTCAAATTTTGTCCTTCCAAACGAGTTTCAACAACCGGAAAATCACCAATATCATCTGAACCTTTCAATACAGCATCCTTTTCTAAATGCAGATGAGTCTTTGGTTTGAAAAAAAGCGATGCCGTCAAGAATGTACCTTTGGGTATAATCACAACACCGCCTCCGTTTTGAGCCGCCAAGTCAATAACCGCTTGAATTTTTTCAGTTTGTAAGATGGTGCTGTCGTTCACCACGCCATAGTCCGTAATGTGATAGGACTTACCAAGTTTGGTGATGTCTGTTGGTGTATTTTGGGTAAACCATTCGGGAATAAGTGTGCCATCAGGAAATTTCTCTTGTGCGACAACTATTGAGCAAAATACCGAAAATAAGGTAAATGCAATTATGTTTTTTACTGTTTTCATTTTATGTGGTATGTATTTTTTACAAAAAAATTTATGTGATTAATTCGTTATGGTGGTCATAAGCTGTTCTCTCTGTGTTTTCAGGTCTTTCAATACATGACAATTCTTTTTCAAACATTGAAAATAGTGATATTTTTCGATTGTTTTTTTGTAGTATTGAACATAAAACAACATAATTCGTTCGGCATAAAGAATCAAAGCAAGCATGAGTACAAAATGAATAATTCCTTTGCAAGTCAACACTAAAATCACAACCAAAATAAAATTCTGTAATCCACGAACCGTCATGCCTACAACGTATTGCAACGAACTCAAAAACTGTGGATCTTTAATCAAACGTTTGTATTTATTTGCAAAAAACAACGGCAAAAATCCAAGAATTGCACCGATGAGAGCAATCGGAAATCCAAGCATTAAAACTCCAAAATCTTCCAACAATTCATACCACGGAATTTTATTTTTTCGCAACAATCTCGAATGAATTTTCAAATCCTTCAAACCGCTTTGATACGCAGAAAGCGTTATACCCAACTCTTGAATTTTCGATTCATTTTTTTCTGCAATTTCATCTAATTTTTTGACTAAATTTTGTTCAGCTTCCAAACGTTCTTTCGGATTTTCCGGATCAAGATTTGTGATTTCGGCATAGTCGTAACCAAAGGTTTCACGCAGGTTTTCGATGATTTCGTAATGTGTTTCGTTTTGGATATCAATCATCAATTTTCGCATTTCGTGGCTCAATCTTTCCCGCATATTCAAATACGCTTTTGCCGGATTTTCCAAATAAAGCGGAAAAAATTCGGCAACCGCAATCGGTTTTCCGTAAACGACCGTCAAATCCTTAAAATGTTCTCTTGGATTTTGCCAATTCAAACCAACCGGCACAATTTGTATGCCACCCTGATTTCCGTAGGCTTCTTGTGCTTTCAAAGCCGTTCGAAAAACGCCTTTTTGAAGGGTGGCCAAACATTTTCGCGGATTAAATAAGCCTTCCGGATAAATACCGTGAACCATGCCGGCACGAAGAACTTGGTCAACAATTTCGAATGTTTCTTGGTTATTATCGTAACTATTTCCGCCGTCGCGTTTGCGATAAATCGGTAAAATCCGCATAAAATGCAGGAGTTTGATAATGGTCGGCTTTTTGAAAATATCGGCACGTGCCACAAAAACCGTTTGATGTTTTTGTGTACTCACAATCGCCATCGCATCCATGAGTGCATTTTGATGATTAGCAGCATAGATTAGCGGTCCGCTTTTCGGGATATTTTCTTTCCCGATGATGTGAAGATGACGAAAATATCGCTTGTAGTTCGGCGTTGTCCAAAACCACCGAGTCAGGCTGTATTTCCAGTCGTTTTTACACAATTTTTCGATTAATGTTTTTGCCATAACAAAAAGTTCTGATTTATTTTTGCAAAGATACAAAAAAATTTGTTCAATTCAAAAATCACCTAAATTTTCAATTAAAAATCATCATCGTAATCCGTGCCGACGGTGGTAATTTCCAGCAAATCTCTTACATTCAAAACATCGCGAATGACGTAGGCTTGCGGATAAATG
>WRKV01000097.1 GCA_009777915.1 Bacteroidales bacterium
ATCGTGAATTTGGGAACATCGCCTGCGGTGATGCTGCCACTAAGGAGTATCCGTCCGCAGACGTCGCTCACGGTGTAATGGTGGGTGCCGGGGGCTGTCGGTCGTCCGCTGATGGCAACCGGATGCCCATATTCTCGGTGATCGGTCGTAGTGCCGGATACCGAGATGCCCTCAGGGGTGCCAACCGATATGTGGCGTGTGCCATCAGACCACCATTCGAGAAACAAGGTTCGTCCCATCACCGACGGAAATTCGATCTCCTCTATCTGCTCGCCGGAGCAAAGAATTTGATGCAAGGGTGCGTCAGGGCACCATTGAGGAATTGGACAATGAGCAAAACTTTTGGTTCCAAAAGCTGCGATGAGGATTGAGATAAAGATTGTTTTTTTCATGATTGTTTTGTTATTTATGGTTTATGATTTATGATTTATGATTTAGGGCAATAAAAAAACGGACTTAATATCCGCTTTGAGGTTCTGAGAATGACCTGTAACATGAATAAGTAAGCCCGCATTTACGGGCGTTTCTACTCACTCTCATGTTACTTTTGAAGTTTCTCAGATTTCAAAGCAAGAATATAGCAACGCTATTTCGTATGTTATGTATTTCAATGTGCGTTTTTGCACATTAGGTTTTTGTCATAGGCGATTTTTTTTGCAAAGATACAAAAAATTTTTGATTTAGCAAAAAAAACGGCAGCCGGAAAACCCGACCGCCGTTCGTTCTAATTGTTGATAACGATATTAATTCGTCGCTAACGCTTTCCGGTAAGGAATGCGAACCAAGAAAAATCCTAACACGGCAAGTACCGCTAATCCTATGAAGTACGACGGTTTGCTGATACCAAGCATGGTAGAGAAAAATGTACCACCTATGGCAAACATGGCGATAATCAATCCCATCAATGCCTCTCCTGCGATCAAGCCGGATGCAAGGAGAACGCTGGTATTCTTTGCCGTTTGTTCCTGTGCGTCGTTGAGTTTTTTGCGTCCGAGATAGATGGTCAGAATGCCTTTGATCAAACCACCAACCATGATCGCAAAAATCGTTGCAAACGGCAGGAACATACCGATGAAAATCAACATCGGTGCTTTCACACCCATAACAATCAACGATACGGCAAGCATCATCCCTACGAGGATTAAAATCCAGGTCATGGTGCCTCCCACAATACCTTGCGAAAGTGTTGCCATCAACGTGGCTTGTGGAGCAGGCAGTGCATCACTTCCAAATCCTCCTACATAACCTTCTGCAACGCCTTTCATAATATCACCTTGATTCAAAATAATTAAAATTCCAAACATCACCAAAGCAGAAATCACGGCTCCGATCAAGTCGCCGGTCTGCATTTTCCAAGGTGTTCCGCCCAAAAGACTTCCGGCTCGTAAATCCTGAAACATTTTTCCTGCAACAGCAGATGATACGCAAAAAATCGCTGCAACGCCCAATACGGCGGCAATGCCGGAGGTGATGGCAGACGAAGTTCCGTCGCCTCTAACGCCGAAAAGTACTAAAAGCAAAGCGGTAATCACCAATGCGGTCATGGTTAATCCACTTACCGGATTGTTGCTCGAACCCACGATGCCCACCAAATATCCGGACACGGCAGCAAACATAAACGCCAAGACCACCATCACGGTTGCAGCCACCAGAGCCACAACGAACGATGTTCCGAAAACAAAATACGAAACCAAAAACGTACATAAAGCACCCGCAGCAATACCGCAAAGAATGAAAATGGCTTTCATATCTTTTTCCGTACGCTCAACATGATCGGCTTCTTTTCCCAAGTTTTTCAAATCTCTTACCGCACGTGCCAAACCTTGACCTAAGGTATTACGCATGTTGAAAAGTGTGAACGCTGCTGCCACCAACATACCGCCAATAGCGATAATCCGCACGATTTCCTGCCAAACGGTTCGCGAGGCATGAATCCATGCGTCCGTAGAATCAGGAACTAAATTCGCTGCAGCCGCAAGGCTTTCCATATAGCCGGGTCCGAGAATTGCCAGCAAAATCGGCACCATCAAGCCCCAAGCGAGTAGAAGTCCGCTGAAACTGATCGATGCTTTTTGTGGTCCGATGATGTAGCCAACACCAAGATATGCCGAGCTAATCGTAGGTCCTCCTGCAAAAAATCCGCCTTCGAGAATGCCGCCACTTCGGGTCAATGTGGCAGGAGCAACTTTTAGGAATGAGGCAAAACCGGTGGCAAATAATTTCAATTCGCCTGCAATTTTAATCACAGCACCAACAAGCATAGCCCAAAAGAGATACTTCGTGCCACCACCGCCACCTTGTCCGGCTTTGTGAATCTCTGCTGCAGCAACGGATTCCGGAAACGGAAGGGATTGGTCTTGCACCAAAGCACGTCGCAACAATGCAACGAAAAACACGCCCATCGTACCACCGACAAGCAAGATCAGTGTCGCCTGAATATAACTGCTCATTGAACTGAACGCACCCAGAGCAGTCGATTCCGTTCCGGTTGCTGTCCAAAGTCCGGCAATGTAAAACGCCGGAAGGGTAAAGATGGCACCTGCTGCAACCGATTCTCCGACAGAACCTGCACTACGCGTGAAATTTTCTTCGAGTATGGTGCCTTTCATCATACGCAAAAGAGCCATACCGATAACGGCAGCCGGATAGGTAGCCGCGATGGTCATACCGGCTTTCAAACCGATGTAGGCGTTGGCGGCACCCAAGATCACCGACAAGATCAAACCAATGAGCAACGCCTTAAGCGTGAACTCTGCCATATTCGTTTCTGCTGAAACGAAAGGGACGAATTTTTTGTTGTTTTCCATATTTTTTCTGTATTTAGTTTGTTTTTTTGGTGCAAAGATAAGAAAAAAAATTGTATTTGCAAAAAAATTCGTATCTTTGCAGTTTGTAATATCTCTATTATGCAAATCAAAACTGAAAATTTAGTCAAAAAATACGGTAAACGTACCGTGGTTGATCATGTGAATATCGCTGTTGAACAAGGCGAAATTGTTGGACTTTTGGGACCTAACGGTGCCGGAAAAACGACGTCATTTTATATGATTGTCGGATTGATTCGTCCGCTGGAAGGCAAGGTTTTTCTTGATAACGAAGACATCACCGGCATGCCGATGTACAAACGTGCTCAAAACGGTATTGGTTATCTGCCGCAAGAAGCATCGGTGTTTCGTCATCTTTCCGTTGAGGATAATATCGCTGCAGTGCTTGAATTTACTCAGCTTTCCAAAGCCGAACAAAAAGATAAGTTGGAACATTTGTTAGATGATTTCGGCTTGCAAACCGTTCGAAAAAGTCAGGGTATTCAACTCTCCGGAGGCGAGCGTCGTCGGACGGAAATTGCACGGGCGTTGGCAATGGATCCGAAATTTATCCTATTAGATGAGCCGTTTGCAGGCGTTGACCCGATTGCCGTTGAAGACATTCAGAAAATTGTATCCAAATTGAAAGACCGAAATATCGGTGTCTTGATTACCGACCACAATGTGCACGAAACACTCTCCATTACGGATAGAGCGTACATTTTGTTCGATGGAAAAATCTTTGCCTCAGGCACAGCAAACGAATTGTCGGAAGACCCAATTATCCGCGAAAAATATCTCGGTGCAAACTTCGAACTGCGATAAACTTGAAAAACGTTAGAGCCAAAAAACATCTCGGACAACATTTTTTGCGAGACGAATCCATTGCCGAAAACACAGCAATGGCTTTGCCTTCGGACATTCTCAATGTGTTGGAAATCGGTCCGGGAATGGGTGTTCTGACGAAGTATCTGTACAAAAATGCAGGGCATGGTTCGACATTGAAAGTCGTCGAAATCGACACCGAATCGGTTGCCTATTTGAATGAAAAATATCCCGAATTAACGGTTATTTCCGCCGATTTTCTCAAGATGAATTTGGATGATTTATTCGAAGGAAATTTTGCGGTGATCGGCAATTTTCCGTACAACATTTCGTCGCAAATTTTGTTCAAAGTTTTGGAACATCGAGATTCTGTACCCTGCGTGGTTGGTATGTTTCAGAAAGAAGTTGCCGAACGAATCGCATCGAAACACGGCAACAAAACCTATGGAATTTTAAGTGTGCTTTTGCAAGCTTTTTACGACATTGAGTATTTGTTTACCGTGCACGAACACGTGTTTTCGCCACCTCCCAAAGTGAAGTCTGCCGTTATTCGATTAACCCGAAATTCGCGAAAAAATTTGAATTGTGATGAAAAATTATTTTTTACCGTAGTCAAAACTGCATTCAATCAACGTCGCAAAACCTTACGCAACGCTCTTTCTGCGAAATTCGACAAAACAGGATTGACCGATTCTATATTCGACAAACGTGCCGAACAGTTGACCGTTGAAGATTTTGAGAAAATTACAGCCAATTTTTCCGTCTGAAAAACATCACGCCAAGTGCCGAAATCATCACGGAAGCCGCAATAACAATGAAAAATTCGGCAGTCCAAATTTCTGATGTTTTTTCGAGATTCATACCGAAATAACTTGCGACCAACGTTGGAAACATCAACACAATCGAAAACGACGTGAGGCGTTTCATAATCACGTTCACATTGTTCGAAATAATCGCTGCAAATGCGTCCATCATACCTGTCAAAATATCGCTGTAAACGCTGGCGGTTGTGCGGGCTTGCTGCACTTCAATTTCAACATCTTCCAAAAGATCTTCGTCGAACGGTTTGCCTGTTCTCGGAAGTATCAACTTGAATTTTTGCAACAATAATTCGTTGCTTCGCAAAGAGGTTACAAAGTGAATCAATGTTCGTTCGATACGCATCATTTCCAAAAGTTCCTCGTTACGAACCGAGCGTTGCAACTGCATTTCAGCGTTGTTGATTTCTGCGTTCAAACGTTTCAGATATTTCATAAACCACACCGACGACGACAACATAAGATGCAAAATCAAGTCGTTCGCATTTTTTCGTCCGAACGATTTTCGACGAGAAAAATAAATCAAATCATCAATCATTTCCACGTGATAATGACAAATCGTAATAAATTTTTCGCCCGATGAAAGAATGCCCAAAGGTACGGTTTCGAAAAAATCGCCTTCCTTTTGAATTTTCACCGGAACACGAATAATAATCATTCGCCAATCATCTTCAAGCTCAATACGGGGGCGTTCTTCGTTGTCTTCGATATCGTTCAAAAACGATGCCGGAACACCAAATTCATGTTCTAAAACACCAATTTCCTTGCGATTCGGTTTAATCACATTCACCCACACATCGTCGGAATACTCTTTGGTTTCTTGAAACCCGTTTTTGCTTATCAAATACTTGATCATGGTGATTGTTTTACTCTCTAATTATGCCTTGAAATGTTTTTTGGTATTCTTCCCAATCGGTGGTTCTGTACTCGTTTGTGTAGAAATATCGCAACATCATTTCGAGTTGCGGTGCCGTTTTGTAACCCGGAAGAACTTGAATCGGTCTACCGGTTTCATCAATCAAAACCACCGACGGATAGCCCATTTGTCCTTGCAACAGAACCTGTGCCAATTGGTGCGAACCGCCTCGTCCACCGGGATTTTCATTCACAAATGTTTGTTCGTTGATGATCACCGTGTCCGTACGTTCGGCATTGAGCTTGACGGGAATCCAATCGCTGTTGAGCAATTCGGCAATCACAGGATGCGAAAATGTTGTGGCGTCCATCCGTTTGCACCAACCACACCAGTCGGTGTACACATCGACAAATAGTTTTTTCGTTGGCAATCCGAAAGCAGCACGCTCGGAATTGTACATCAACGCATCTTCAAAACTAAACCATTGAATCGGGCGAATTTGCGACGTGGGTTGCGAAAACACGGACGTTGCAAAAGCCGAAATCAGCACCAAAAGAAATACTTTTTTCATAACAATATATTATTTACCGATACAAAGTTACGAAAAAAATCTGGGAAAAACAAACATTCTGCATTTTTCATTTTTTTTTGTGTCTTGCCGTAGGGGCGACGCATGCCTCGCCCCTACGATATTTTTCGCGGGTTTATTAACAATTTGCGGAAGTTTTCAACATTTTAACACTTTTTAACAAATTTTTTATACGAAAATCAGGGGGTCAAGCGTTATATAGATGTGAGGGGTGAACCGTGAATAGTGAATAAAAAAATTTATTAACCTAAAAATCAAATTATCATGAAACAAGACGAAATTAAACAACTGCTCACGCAATTTGAGGCTATCGCCTGCAACTATGAAGGCGTGGAATGCTGGAGTGCACGGGATTTACAGAAACTTCTCGACTATGCCGAATGGCGAAATTTTTGTAAAAACATCGAAAAAGCGAAAGAGGCTTGCAAAAACGCCAATATAGACGTTCTGGAACACTTTGTTGACGTCAACAAAGTGTTCCAAGTCGGCAATGGTGCTGAGATGACGGTGAATGACATCTTGCTAACTCGCTACGCCTGCTACCTCATAGCTCAAAACGGCGACCCACGCAAACCGCAAATCGCTTTCGCACAATCCTACTTTGCTGTGCAGACACGCTTTGCAGAGGCTATTGAGCAGCGTCTGTTGGAGTACGAGCGGGTTACTGCGAGAAAGAAATTGCAGGAGACCGAGAAAAAATTGTCGGGCATTTTGTACGAGCGAGGCATTGATGACAAGGGATTTGCTATCATCCGATCAAAGGGTGATACGGCATTGTTTCGCCTAAACACAGAGCAACTCAAAAAGGAAATGAATGTTCCGAAAGGGCGACCCTTGGCGGATTTCCTGCCAACGGTCACCATCAAAGCCAAGGATTTTGCCGCGGCAATGACCAGCGAAAACGTGAATGTCAAAAACCTTTCGGGCGAGGACAGCATCGCACAAGAGCACGTAGAAAACAACTCGAGCGTTCGCAGAATTATGATCGAGCGAGGCTTGGTTCCGGAAAACCTGCCTCCTGCTGAGGATGTAAAGAAAGTGGAACGTCGCCTGCACAGCGAACGAAAAAAACTAAACGGCTTGCCGAATGCGTGAACCGTATGGGTCGAAAATTTTCGACCCATACAACAATCTGCCTCTACCGCACACAGCGAAGTGGGACACCGAAACCTTTACTGTTGAAGTTCTGATGGAGGACGAAGCCATCTGCGTCAAAGTACAGGCGGCGAGCATACGTGGCGGTAGCCTCTGAGGACGACCAGTAGACCGCGTACGACTCCTGACCGCCCAACGGCCCTGTGCCAGTGCAGAGCCCAACGTAAGCACCTCCCCAAAATTGTCCGGCATCGCCGGAAACAGCAATGAGTTTGTCTCTTACAGCATCATCATCATCACGATTGATACCCGTTCCGCCAAGAGCAATATCCAAATTAATAAAATCCTGACAAGTCGGAACCCGCCAAGGCGAAGGACAAAGCGTGGCTGCATGATTGATCACTGCACACCAAGAAAATAAATCACCGAAATAATTCGCGGTGTTGCCACCTTCATTGGTCATAGTTGGGCGGGTTTCGTTAAGTTCTGTGGTGCGGTTTTCACGACAATCATTATTGTAGTTTGGATAATCACTACCACCGTCAAAATCTGTTTTTCCACAATTAGAAGTCAGCACAACATCCGACCATTCCTGAGAAATCCCATTGCCGGAAATCTGCCAAATGGTGCTGGTTTTGAAAAACTGCGTGCCAATGGTTGTGAATGTAGCACCGTTCCTTGTAGGAGAGCAGCCATTATCGCTTGGCGTGGGGTTGGTGGTGGCAGGGCAAGCAGGAACAACAATATGCCGACCACTGGTATTGGACGTGGTTGCGGTTCCGCAAGAGTTAGTTGCTACAGCATAATAGTATATGCCATTAGGGGCGTTTGCTGTAGCACTCGGTGGTGCGAAAGTGTTGCCTGTAGCACCGCTCACGGCTGAGCCACCGCTATTGGTTGCCGTAGTGCTCGAATACCATTGTATAGTAGGCGTTGGAGTTCCTGTTGGTTCAGCAGTAAGTGTGAGCGTAGAGCCAAAGGCTATGTTTTGCACGGTGGTTTGGTTGATGGTAGGTGTAACCATGCCAATGGTGGGCGGTGCTCCCATGGTGATACTACCATGTAGCAGCTCCACGCCGCAAGTATTGCTCACCGTATAGTGGTGAGTCCCTGCGACTGTTGGTGCTCCTTTGATAGAAACAGGCCATGCATATTCCCGCTCGCCGAGCGGAGTCGAGGCGGCACCGGAGACTATGATGCCCGGAGGAGGATCTTCAAAAGAATGGATGCGTGTGCCATCTGTCCACCAAGTAACGATAAGGACTTTAGCTATCACCGAAGGAAATTCGATATCATCTATTGACTCGCCGGGGCAAAGAGTTTGATGCAAGGGGGCTGATGGACACCATTGCGGAATAGGACAATACGCAAAACTTTTGGTCGCAAAACTTGCGATGAGGATTGTGATAAAGATTGTTTTTTTCATGATTGTTTTTGGTTTATGATTTATGATTTTTTGGTTTAATTTTTGATTTTCGGACATAAAAAAAACGTGGACTAATTCCTTTTTACTTGTTCTCGCGGTCTTGGACAACCTAGGTATCAAATAATTGAGTAAAGCCCACGTATCACTACGTGAGCGTTTACGCTTTACTCCTGATACCTTTGAAACGTCCAAGTTTCGAGAACAAGAAAAAAAAGCTAAAACGCTTTTGTTATGTATGTTTTTTTTTGCGTATTAACTACGCGATTTTTTCATAGGCGAAAGTTATTTTTGTGTGTTATTATCTGATAGAAGTTTTTCGACTTCGGATCTTAGAAGTGGCAAGTGGTTGATGACGATGTTCCAAATTGTTTCATCATCTATTCGTTCGTAGTTATGAATAACTTGATTTCTAACATTTACAATTTTTCTTGCATTTGTAATATGTATATTTTCATCGGT
>WRKV01000098.1 GCA_009777915.1 Bacteroidales bacterium
CATCAGCATAATCCCTTTTGAGGGTAAAAATTCCAAAAATCCGTTGGCTTTCCGCTATTATGATGCCGAAAAAATGGTTCACGGTAAAAAAATGAAAGATTGGTGTAAATTCTCAATGGCTTACTGGCACACGCTTTGCGGTGATGGTGGCGATCCGTTCGGCGGTAAAACACATCACTTCGCATGGGATGGTGTTGCTAATCCTGTCGAAAAAGCGAAACAACGCATGGATGCAGGTTTTGAGTTTATGCAAAAACTTGGCATCGAGTATTATTGTTTCCACGATATCGACCTTGTGAGCGAAGGAAATTCGATCGACGAATACGAAACGAATCTGAAAGAAATCGTGGCTTATGCCAAACAAAAACAAGCCGAAACGGGTATCAAACTGCTTTGGGGAACGGCTAATGTGTTCAGTCACGAACGCTACATGAACGGTGCGGCAACCAATCCGGATTTCAACGTGGTGGCTCGTGCTGCCGTGCAAATCAAAAATGCTCTCGATGCAACGATCGAACTCGGTGGCGAAAACTACGTGTTTTGGGGCGGTCGAGAAGGTTATATGTCGCTCTTGAATACGGACATGAAACGCGAAAAACAACATTTGGCAACCATGCTCACACTTGCTCGCGATTACGCTCGTAGCAAGGGTTTTAAGGGTACGTTCTTTATCGAACCGAAACCGATGGAACCAACCAAACATCAATACGATGTCGATGCCGAAACGGTCATCGGGTTTTTGCGTGCTCATGGTTTGGATAAAGATTTCAAACTCAATGTTGAAGTGAATCACGCCACCCTTGCGGGACATACGTTTGAACACGAATTGCAATGTGCTGCCGATGCAGGCATGTTAGGCTCAATCGATGCCAATCGCGGCGACGAACAAAACGGTTGGGATACCGACCAGTTTCCGATTAATGTTTACGAACTGACGCAAGCGATGCTCGTAATCCTTAAAGCCGGCGGTTTGCAGGGCGGCGGAACAAATTTCGATGCGAAAATTCGTCGCAATTCAACCGATCCTGAGGATTTATTTGTCGCTCATATCGCCGGTATGGACGCTTTCGCGAAAGCCCTCGAAGCAGCTGCCGAAATCCTTGAAAAATCAGACCTTCCAAAGATTGTGAAAACACGTTACAGTTCGTTCGACAACGGAAAAGGTGCCGAATTTGAAACCGGAAAACTCAACCTTGAAGACCTCGTTGCTTACGCCAAACAAAACGGCGAACCTAAGCAAATCAGCGGCAAACAAGAACTTTGCGAAGCAATAATTAATATGTATCTATAGAATCATGAACAGATCAAACAACCTCTACGTAATCGGCATTGCCTTAGTAGCAACGCTTGGCGGACTCCTCTTTGGGTACGATACCGCTGTTATTTCCGGAACCGTAAAATCGCTCGCACATGTTTTCGACATTAGCGGATTTCTCTTGGGTGCAACCGTTTCGAGTGCACTGATAGGGTGCATCATCGGTGGAATCATTTCGGGCTGGTTTGCGAATTACTTCGGTCGTCGCAACTCTCTGAAAATCGCGGCTGTGCTGTTCTTTGTATCAGCCTATCTGTCGGGAAATCCGGAATTTTTATTCTTTGCAAAAGGCGAAAGTTCTACAGCCCTTCTTGTGGCATTCAACATCTACCGTATTCTCGGAGGTATCGGCGTAGGTTTGGCATCGGCGGTTTGTCCGATGTATATCGCGGAAATCGCTCCGGCACACATGCGCGGACGAATGGTTTCGTTCAACCAGTTTGCCATTATTTTCGGTATGTTGGTGGTCTATTTCGTGAATTATTTCATCGCTTACGGACAGCCCGATGCTTGGATTTTCGAAACCGGTTGGAGACATATGTTCTGGTCGGAAATGTTTCCCGCAGCAGCATTCTTTTTCCTGTTGTTTTTAGTGCCAAAAACGCCGAGATTCCTTGTTATGAGCGGAAATCCGGCTGAAGCCGAACGTGTTTTGATCAAAATCGAAGGTATAGAAAAAGCGAAAAAAACCCTCAACGAAATCATCGAATCTCTCAAACAAAAAACGGAAAAAGTAACGGCTTTTGGATGGACGGTTTTGTTGGTCGGAGTTTTGCTTTCGGTGTTCCAGCAAGCCGTTGGTATCAACGTTGTACTTTACTACGCACCAAGAATTTTCGAAAATCTTGGATTCGGTTCGGATGCCGCTATGGTGCAAACGGTGATCATGGGTTTTGTGAATATCATTTTCACCGTTGTAGCGATTCTTACCGTTGACAAATGGGGCAGAAAACCGCTACTCATCACGGGTTCCGTTGGTATGGCAATCGGAATGTTTGCCATTGGAACGATGGCATATTTCAATATCATCGGAATTGCAACCTTGATTTTCATCGTGATTTACACGGCATCATTTATGATGTCGTGGGGACCGATTTGTTGGGTGTTGATTTCCGAAATTTTTCCCAATACGATTCGCGGAAAAGCAATTGCCATCGCCGTTGCAGCACAATGGACAGCAAACTTTTTGGTATCGTCGACCTTCCCTGCATTGGAATCGTTCAGCATGACATTCACGTATTGTTTGTACGGCGTGATGAGTGTAATTTCGATTTTCTTTGTCTGGAAAATGGTGCCCGAAACCAAAGGTAAAACGCTCGAAGAAATGAGCAAACTTTGGAGAAAATAAAATTTCAAAAGGGGTAGAAAAATTTTCTGCCCCTTTTTTTTTGCATATCTCAATTTTTTTTTGTACTTTTGTAAAAATTTTATTTGCTATGACAACCGAATCCAAAACGTGCATCGAAAAGCACAAAATCCAAATGCAACAAGCCGTTGAGCATCTCGAAAAAGAATTAACCAAAATCCGTGCCGGCAAAGCCTCTCCGCAAATGCTGCAAGGTGTTCTCGTGGATTATTACGGCACTCCAACACCGCTCGAACAGGTGGCAAGTGTTAACACTCCGGATCCGAAAACGATCAACATTCAGCCTTGGGAAAAAACTCTGTTGAAAGAAATCGAAAAAACGATTATCAATTCCAATCTCGGCTTTAATCCGCAAAACACGGGCGATATCATTCGCATCAATGTTCCGCCACTCACGGAAGAACGTCGCAAAGAGTTGGTAAAAAAAGCGAAAGAAGAATCCGAAAAAGCAAAAGTTGCGGTGCGAAACATTCGTCGCTATGGCAACGAAGAGGGTAAAAAACTTGAGAAAACCAAAGTCATTTCCGAAGATGAAGTGAAACTTTTGGAAAAAGAAATTCAAGATCTCACGAATAAATTTATTGAAGATATTGATAAGATTTTGGTAGCGAAAGAAAAGGATATTTTGACGATTTAATGTTTACACACCTTCACGTTCATACACAATACTCCATCCTCGATGGTCAAGCCGATGTTGGAAAAATTCTTGCTCGTGCTAAAGAGTTGGAGATGAATGCACTTGCCATCACCGATCATGGCTCGATGTTCGGTGTGTTTGACTTTCATTCGCAAGCGAAAAAAATGGGCATCAAACCCATCATCGGATGCGAATTTTATGTTACCAATGGAAGTCGTTTTGAAAAAAAACACGCCGACGAAAGTGGCTCGAATCACTTGGTTTTACTGGCAAAAAACTTAGAGGGTTATCAAAATTTATGTCGGTTGTGTTCGTTGGGATACAAGGAAGGTTTTTATTATCGTCCGCGTATTGACAAAGAAATTTTACGACAATACAGCAAAGGTTTGATTTGCCTGTCTGCCTGTCTGGGCGGGGAAATCCCAAAATTACTCAATGCTGATAAACCCGAACGAGCAGAAAACGTTGTACAGGAATTTTTGGAGATTTTTGGAGATGATTTTTATTTGGAAATGCAAGATCACGGACTTGAAGATCAAAAACGTGTTAATCTGCTGCTCATCGAACTTTCAAAGAAACACAATATCAAAATTGTTGCTTCGAATGATATCCATTTTGTGAATAAAAACGATTTCACCGCACATCAAATTTTGGTGTGTTTGAATACCGGAAAAAAATTTGGCGAACAAAGCCAAATGACTTACACCGGAGAGGAATACCTGAAATCGGAAGATGAAATGTTAGCCCTTTTCTCCGACTATCCCAAAGCCATTGTGAATACGCAGGACGTTGTCGAAAAAATCGAAATTTTTGACATCAAACGCAATGTGATTTTACCTCATTTTCCGTTGCCGGAAGGATTTACTTCGGAAATGGACTATCTGCGGAAAATCACGATGGACGGGGCTAAGGAGCGTTGGGGCGATCCCATTCCGGAAGATATTTTAGAACGTTTGAATTTCGAATTGGATACGGTTGAAAAAATGGGTTACCCGGGTTATTTTTTGATCGTGTGGGACTTCATCAAAAAAGCAAAAGAAATGGGAGTTTTGGTGGGTCCGGGACGAGGTTCGGCGGCAGGTTCGGCGATTACGTACGCCATTAAAATCACCAATGTTGACCCGATAAAATACAATTTGCTTTTCGAACGTTTTTTGAATCCCGACAGAGTTTCGATGCCCGACATGGATATTGATTTCGATGATGAAGGTCGCGAAAAAGTGATTCAATATGTAGTCGAAAAATACGGCAAAGAACGTGTTGCACAAATCGTTACACTCGGCACTATGGCAGCGAAAAACTCCATCAAAGATGTGGCTCGAGTATTCGATTTACCGCTGAACGAATCGAACAGATTGACAAGTTTTGTGCCCGACAGACCGGGCGTAACGCTCGAAACCGCATTCAAGGAAAGTGCTGATTTAACTAAGGAAAAAGACAGTCCGAACGAAATTATTCGCAAAACACTCAAACACGCTGTTGAGTTGGAAGGCAGTATTCGCAACACCGGAGTTCACGCTTGCGGCATGATTATTTCATCGGAAGATTTGAAAGATATTGTGCCGGTGAGTGTCGCAAAAGGTAGCGATATGCCGGTGGTGCAATTTGAAGGGAAAATCGTTGAGGACGCGGGTTTGCTGAAAATGGACTTTTTGGGATTGAGTACACTCAACATCATCAAAAACACACTCAAAAATATCAAACTTCGACATCAAATCGACATTGATATCGACACCATTTCTCTCCATGATAAAAAAACTTACGAATTGTTTGCAAACGCTGAAACCGCATCAATTTTTCAATTTGAATCGGACGGTATGCGAAAATGGTTGACCCTGCTCAAACCCACACGTTTCGAGGATTTGATTGCGATGAATGCCTTGTATCGTCCGGGACCCATGGATTATATTCCGTCTTTTGTTCGCCGAAAACACGGGCAAGAAGCGATTTCGTACGATTTGAATGATATGGAAGATCTTTTGGCAGAAACCTACGGCATCACGGTTTATCAAGAACAGGTGATGTTGCTTTCGCAAAAATTGGCGAATTTTACCAAAGGAGATGCCGACACTTTGCGTAAGGCGATGGGGAAAAAACAAATGTCTGTTCTACAAAAAATGTACTCAAAATTTATGGCGGGTTGTGCTCAAAACGGACATGCCGAAAAAGTTTGTGAAAAAGTTTGGAAAGACTGGGAAGCCTTTGCTATGTACGCTTTCAACAAATCTCATGCCACTTGTTACGCTTATATCGCTTATCAAACAGCGTATTTGAAAGCCAATTATCCGGCAGAATTTATGGCTGCATCGCTGACCAACGACCTCGCAAACATCAGTAAAATCAGTTTCTTGATGGACGAATGCAAGCGTATGAAAATTCCGTTGTTGAGTCCGGATGTGAACGAAAGTCAAGCGGATTTCACGGTCAATGCTGCCGGTGCGATTCGTTTCGGATTGGCGGCTATCAAGGGCGTTGGAGGGTTGGCGGTGGAAGCGTTGATTGAAGAACGTGAGAAAAACGGATTGTTTTCGTCCGTTTTTGATTTTGCCAAACGAATCAATCTGCAAAAATTCAACAAACGATGTTTCGAAGGGCTTGCAAAATCAGGTGCTTTCGACTGTTTCAAAAATATCCATCGAGCACAATTCTTTTTTCAAAATCCGGACGACACCTTGTTTTTGGATCATTTAGCCAGTTTTGCGAGCAAGTATCAAATGAATAAAAATGCCTCCCAAATTTCGCTGTTCGGCGAAGAGGAAGGTGGCGTGGAAGTAGCTGATCCGCAGATTCCGTATTGTGAACCTTGGTCTAAAATTGTCGAACTTCAAAACGAAAAAGAAGTAACCGGTTTTTTCATTTCCGGACACCCGTTGGACGATTACAAATTGGAACAAAAATTATTTGCGAATTTTACGATTCCAAGTTTGAAAGGAGATCTGAAACCCCTGCAAAATAAGGACATTCGGTTTATTGCTATGATTACATCTGCCGAACATTTAGTTTCCAAAAAAGGAACTAATTACGGACGAGTTACGTTTCAAGATTTTGAGGATTCCATAGATTTTACGCTGTTTACACAAGATTATGTGAGTTTTCGAAATGATTTAATTCCTTACTCGTTTGTGTTTGTAGAAGCGAGAGTTGAGAAAAAATTTGTTCGGCGTGATGAGCTGGAAAGGGCTCAGGCAGAGGGAAGAACCATTGAAGACACGTTTGAATTAAAGCTCAAAAAAATCAGTTTACTCGAAAATTTGTTGGACAAAAAATCTCAGATTGTGCATTTGTCAATCAACACCGAGGACGTTACCACAGCCTTTACCGACACGCTGAAAACGTTGGCAGGTCTGAATAGCGGACAATCCATTTTGGATTTGCAAATTGTCGACGATGAAAATCACTGTGTTCTCAACATGCCGTCTCGCAGTATTCGAGTGCAAGCAAAACCCTTTATTAACGGCGTATTCGAAAAATATCCGACCGTTCGTTTGAAAATCAATTAGATTTTTCGTATCTTTGCAAAAAAATTTTTGAATGTTTAATCGTTGGTTGACTTCTTTTTTGGTTTGGCGGGCACGCCACATTTCGCAACAAAATTTCATGTTGATTTTGGCTGTGATCGTTGGTATTTTGGCGGGAACAGCAGCGATGGTCTTAAAGAATTTGATGTTTTTTGTGGAACGTTTTGTTCGTTCGTTTGCAAGCGACGAACACGCTAATTATGCCTATTTAATTCTGCCGTTAATCGGGATTTTGCTTACCATTCTTTACGTTCGCAAAATCGCCAAAGAACGTGATATCGGGCATGGCGTGAGTCATGTACTTCGTAGTATCTCCACCCAAAAAGGCATTTTGAATCGAAAAAAAACGTATTCGTCGATGATTGCTTCGTCGCTGACGGTTGGATTTGGAGGTTCGGTCGGTTTGGAAGCCCCGATTGTGCTGACAGGCTCTGCACTCGGCTCAAATTTAGGACAAAAATTGCGGTTGGATTATCGTTCGCTCGTGCTGTTGATCGGTTGCGGTGCAACAGGAGCAATCGCCGGAATTTTTTCGGCTCCGATTGCCGGCGTGATGTTTGCTCTCGAAGTGTTGATGCTCAATCTTTCGATGGCATCGCTTATACCGCTACTGATTTCGGCAGTTACAGCTGCTTTACTTACAGCGTTTTTCATGGGAGGCGGATTCACGTTTTATTTTGATATGACGCAAGGTTATGTTCTGACAAACATTCCGTATTACGTGATTTTAGGCTTGTTTGCAGGTGCTGTTTCGATTTATTTCACCAAAACGAATTTGTATATCGAAGCACAATTAGCCAAATGGAAAAAAGTTTGGCACAAGGCACTCGTCGGCGGATTGGTGGTGAGTGTTTTGATTTATTTCTTTCCATCGCTTTTCGGCGAAGGCTTTACTTTCCTTACGGAAATCATCAAAGGCAACGGAGATGCGTTGGCACATAACAGTTTTTTCTACCAATACACGGATCAAACCTATCTGTTTTTGGGATTTGTTTTGTTGGTGTTGTTTTTCAAAGTCATTGCCATGTCGTTTACAACGGGCAGTGGCGGTGTTGGCGGAATCTTTGCTCCATCGTTGTTTATGGGTGGCGTTACCGGATTTTTCTTGGCAAGATTATTGAATACAACTTTCGGTTTGGAAATTTCCGAATCAAACTTCGCTTTGGCAGGAATGGCAGGTATGATGAGTGGAGTTATGCACGCTCCTCTCACCGCCATTTTCTTGATTGCGGAAATCACGGGAGGCTACAAATTGATAGTTCCGCTGATGATTACTGCAACGTTGGGATATTTGCTCAATAAGTATTTCCAACCGCATTCGATTTATACGCACGCCCTTGCAGAACGCGGCGAATTGATTACACACGACAAAGACAAGGCAGCTTTACAACAGTTGAATATCGACAATTTGATCGAAACAGATTTCGTGTCTCTCCCTGAAACCGGCACATTGCGGAATGTTATAGATGCTATCACACAATCGAATCGCAATGTTTTTCCGGTGGTAGATGATGAGGATTATTATTTGGGTATGGTCATGTTGAACGATATTCGCGAAATGATGTTCAAGCCCGCATTGTATGATCAAATCAGAGTTTTAGACATCATGTCTCGTCCGGAATTTGAGATAGAACTTGGCGATAGTATGGAAAACGTTGCACAAAAATTCCGCATTTCGGATCACTACAATATCGTGGTTTTGAATCAAGGCAAATACGTTGGATTTTTGTCTCGAGCCAATGTATTTTCAGCGTATCGCAAGATTATATCCGACATGTCGGAGGAGTAGAAATTGTACATCTCATTTTTTTTTCGTGGGTTTATTAACAATTTGCGAAAGTTTTCAACATTTTAACACTTTTTAAGAAATTTTTGTTTGGTGGAATGTAAAAAAGGTTGTAACTTTGCAGAAAAAAAAACGATGAAATCAGCTTTAACCTCAAGC
>WRKV01000099.1 GCA_009777915.1 Bacteroidales bacterium
ATCGACCCACAAGTGCTACAACGTGCACAAGCGTGGCTAAACAGCAGTTTTGATGCTGAAACAAAAAAACAGGTTCAACATCTTATCGACAACGATCCAACGGAATTAACGGATGCGTTTTATCGCGATTTGGAATTTGGAACGGGCGGATTGCGCGGTATTATGGGCGTTGGAACGAATCGCATGAACGTTTACACGGTTGCAATGGCAACGCAAGGTTTGGTAAACTATGTGAAAAAATCGTTTCCGAATGTGCCACAAATTTCGTTTGCAGTGGCTTGCGATTCGCGAAACAACAGTCAGAATTTTGCAGAAATTACGGCTACCGTGATCGCTGCAAACGGCTGTAAATGCTACTTGTTTGAAAGTATGCGTCCAACTCCGGAGTTGTCGTTTGCGATTCGCCAATTAGGTTGTCAATCGGGCGTAGTGATTACGGCTTCACACAATCCGAAAGAATACAACGGCTACAAAGCTTATTGGAATGATGGCTCTCAACTCATCGAACCACACGATAAAAATGTGATTGATGAAGTGCTAAAAATCAAAGGTATCGAAGATGTTAAAATGAGCGGAAACGCTGATTTAATCGAAAAAATCGGCGAAAAAATCGACCGAATTTATTTAGATGAAATCAAAAAACTTTCACTCTCACCACAAGCCATCAAAAATCAAAAAGATTTGAAAATTGTTTTCACACCACTTCACGGAACAGGCATGGTATTTGTGCCAAGATTGTTGAAAGAAGTCGGTTTTGAAAACGTTGTAACCGTTGAACAGCAAGCCATTCCAAGTGGCGATTTTCCAACGGTGAAATCGCCCAATCCGGAAGAAAAAGCAGCACTTCAAATGGCAATTGACCAAGCCAAAGCAATCGGTGCAACGCTTGTGTTAGCAACCGATCCTGATGCCGACCGCGTAGGCGTAGCCATTCGCAAGAATAATGGCGAATACATCTTGCTCAACGGCAATCAAACCGGCTCCGTGTTGATCTATTATTTACTTAAAAAATGGAAAGAAAATAATTTACTTACAGGGCAAGAGTATATCGTCAAAACCATTGTTACCAGCGAACTTTTGAAAGATTTGGCTGAAAAAAACGGCGTAGAAAGTTTCGATGTTTTAACCGGATTCAAATACATTGCCGACATCATCGCCAAGAACGAAGGTAAGAAACGATTCATCGGCGGTGGCGAAGAAAGCTACGGATATTTGGTTGGCGAATTTGTTCGCGATAAAGATGCTGTGAGTGCTTGTTTTATGATTGCCGAAATGGCTGCATGGGCTGCCGAACAAGGCAAAACGTTCATTGATATTTTGTCGGATTTGTATGTGGAATACGGATTTTACAAAGAGGATTTACTTTCATTAACGAAAAAAGGTAAAGCCGGAGTAGAGGAAATTCAACAAATGATGGCAGACTTGCGAACCCATCCTCCAAAAGAAATCAACGGCTCGAAAGTGGCGTTAATCAAGGATTACAAAGAACAGATTGCAAAAAATTTGTTGACCAATACAACTGAAAAAATTGACTTGCCGAAATCGAATGTTTTACAATTTTTTACCGAAGACGGCAGTAAAATCACAGCTCGTCCGAGTGGAACAGAACCTAAAATTAAATTTTATTTTGGTGTGAAAGGCGAACTGAAATCCAAAGCCGACTTCGAAAAAGCGGACGAAATGTTAGCACAAAAAATCAATGAAATTATCACTTCTATGAACTTAAAATAATGCGTTATGAAAAATTTATTTTTGACTTTGACTTTATTGGGTTGTTCATTATTCTGTAATGCACAATTCACGGCAGAAAACGATTATCGTAGACAGAAGGAGATTTATCCGTTTATCGAACTCGTCGTTTTTCAACCTTCGGATAGTGTGAAAACCACTATGAATGTGGTGTATTCCACTGCACAAGGACGTCCGTTGCACGTTGACATTTTTTCACCAACATTTGTGAACGAAAAGACACCTCTTGTTTTGTTGATACATGGCGGAGGTTGGGCAGGTGGCAATAAAACTTTGGATCACGCTTTAGCCGGAACGTTCGCCAAACAAGGGATTTCGGCGGTTGCCGTAGAATATCGTTTGTCGGGTGAAGCCATCTATCCGGCAGCGGTTCAAGATGTCAAAACGGCTATTCGTTGGGCAAAAAAAGAAGCTGCAAATTATGGTTGGGATACCACCAATATCACGTTGATGGGCACATCCGCAGGCGGACAGTTGGTTTCGCTGGTAGGCAGTCTTAACGGGCTTTTCGAGAAATTTCAAACGAATGAACATGCACAATTTTCCGATCGGGTTCACAAGGTTGTTAATATCGACGGCGTTCAAGCTTTTATACATCCCGTTTCGGAAGAAAGAATGTCTGCCGGAAGATTTTTTGGCGTTACTGCCGAAGAAAATCCTGATCTTTGGAATGAGGGTTCTGCCTTGACACACGTGAATCCGGGAAGTGCAAAATTTCTGTATTTTTCGAGTAGTTCTCCTCGCTTTACCGCGGGATATGTGGAAATGATGGAAAAATTAAGAGAGTACAACATCAAAAATCAAATGTTTAATATCCCCGAAACGCCGCACACGTTTTGGTTCTACGAGCCTTGGTTTAGTCAGATTTTGATACCAATCGTAGCGTTTGTAAAAGAATAGTTTTATTCTAAAATCTCCAAAATTTTTATCGCAGCATCGGCAATCACTGTACCGGGACCGAATACAGCCGCTGCACCGGATTTGTAGAGATAATCGTAATCTTGCGGCGGAATCACACCCCCCACAATCACGATAATATCCTCGCGACCGAGTTTTTTCAACTCTTCAATCACTTGCGGAACGAGGGTCTTGTGACCTGCTGCCAACGATGAAACACCCAACACGTTTACATCGTTTTCAACCGCCTGTTTTGCAGCCTCAGCGGGCGTTTGGAACAACGGTCCCATGTCCACATCGAAACCAATATCGGCATAACCGGTTGCAACCACTTTTGCACCGCGATCGTGACCGTCTTGTCCCATTTTTGCGATCATAATTCTCGGACGACGTCCTTCTTTTTCCGCAAAGGCATCCGCCATTGCAACTGCTTTTTTGAAACTTTCGTCAGTTCCGGATTCTGATTTGTACACGCCTGAAATAGTTCTGATAACGGCTTTATATCTGCCGAAATGTTTTTCTAATGCATCGGAAATTTCTCCGAGAGATGCATGCTTGCGAGCCGCATCAATAGAGAGTTCCAAAAGATTTCCTTGTCCTGTTTTTGCTGCCTCTGAAAGTGTTTCGAGTGCTTTTTTGACTTCATCGTTATTACGATTGGCACGAAGTTTTGCCAAACGTTCGATTTGTGCTTTGCGAACAGCAGTATTGTCAACTTCCAACGTTTCGATTGGATCTTCTTTGTCTAAACGATATTTATTAACGCCAACAATGGTGCTGGTTTTCGAGTCGATACGTGCCTGTGTGCGAGCCGCCGCTTCTTCGATACGCATCTTTGGAATGCCCGTCTCTATTGCCTTTGCCATGCCTCCCAACTCCTCAACTTCCTGAATCAACGCCCACGCTTTGTCGGCAATTTCTTTCGTCAAAGTTTCCACATAATACGAGCCTGCCCAAGGATCAACGACCTTACAGATATTCGTTTCCTCTTGCAAATACAACTGCGTGTTTCTCGCGATACGAGCGGAAAAATCGGTCGGTAAAGCAATCGCTTCATCGAGTGCATTCGTGTGCAAAGATTGTGTGTGACCGAGTGCTGCACCCATCGCCTCCACGCAAGTGCGTGTTACGTTGTTGAACGGATCTTGCTCGGTAAGCGACCAACCCGACGTTTGCGAATGTGTACGCAATGCCAATGATTTCGGATTTTTCGGATCAAATTGTTTCACGATTTTTGCCCACAACATACGCGCTGCACGCATCTTGGCAATCTCCATAAAATGATTCATTCCAATTGCCCAGAAAAACGACAAACGCGGTGCAAAATCATCAATGCTCATGCCCGCATTCACGCCTGCACGTAAGTATTCCAGACCATCGGCAAGTGTATATGCCAACTCAATATCTGCCGTTGCACCTGCCTCTTGCATGTGATATCCCGATATGGAAATTGAATTAAATTTCGGCATATTTTTCGATGTGAATTCGAAAATATCGGCAATGATTTTCATCGACGGAAGTGGCGGATAAATATAGGTGTTTCGCACCATGAACTCTTTCAAAATATCGTTTTGAATGGTGCCGGTTAACTCCTCCATTTTCACGCCTTGTTGTTCGGCAGCGACTACGTAGAAAGCCAAAATCGGCAATACCGCACCGTTCATCGTCATCGAAACCGACATTTTATCCAACGGGATTTGGTCGAACAAGATATTCATATCCAAGATGGAATCCACGGCTACGCCTGCTTTTCCGACATCTCCAACGACACGTTCGTGGTCGGAATCATAACCGCGATGCGTTGCCAAGTCGAACGCAATCGACAACCCTTTTTGTCCGGCTGCCAAGTTTCTACGATAAAACGCATTCGATTCTTCGGCTGTTGAGAATCCTGCGTACTGACGGACAGTCCAGGGTTTCATCACATACATGGTCGTATACGGACCACGTAAAAACGGCGGAAGTCCTGCTGCATAATTGAGGTGTTCCATACCCTCTAAATCTTTCGCAGAATAAACCGGATTTACCGAAATTTGTTCGGGAGTCAACCACGGCGTTGTTGCGGATTTCGGTGCAGCAGACGGCTGTGTAGCCGGATTGTAAGGTGTGTTTCTAAAACTTGGACGCATATTAAATCTACATTTTATCCTGCAAAGATAGTGATTTTTTTTGAAATAATCAAATTTTTTCGTATCTTTGCAGGGAAAAATAAAACATCAGATGAAACTTGTTTGGAAATTAATTATGGTTGCTTTGTTTTTGGGACTTTGCAACGGTTCTTTCGCAGCATCGAAGGTTCGAACTGTTGTGATTGATGCAGGGCATGGCGGAAACGACTCGGGTGCGGTTGGAACTTTTGCCAAAGAAAAAGATATCAATCTCGCCATAGCCTTAGGTTTGGGGAAAATGATAGAGACACATTTCAGCGACGTGAAAGTGCATTACACACGGGCGAAAGACGAATTTATAGAACTTTGGAGACGTCCGCGAATGGCGAATCAACACAAAGCCGATTTGTTTATTTCGATTCATTGCAATTCCAGCGAACTCAGGAGAGGACAGCCTTTTCCAAGAGGTTTTGAAACCTTTGTGATGGGGTTGCATAAAAGTGAGGAAAATCTCAAAGTTGCTCAAAAAGAAAATGCGGTTATTTTTTCGGAAGCGGATCACGCCGATTCCTACGATGGTTTTAATCCGAATTCGCCGGAAGCGTATATCATTTTTTCGTTGTTTCAAAATGCATATTTGGATCAAAGTTTAGACTTTGCATCGCGTCTGCAAAGACATTACACTTCACATATTCCGTCAGTGGATAGAGGCGTGAAACAAGCGGGATTCTTGGTGTTGCACGGTGCAACCATGCCGAGTGTTTTAACCGAAATAGGATTTATCAATAATCCCGAAGAAGAAAAATTTATGGCATCTCCGGAAGGACAAGAAAAAATTATTACGGCACTTTTTAATGCATTTAGAGAATACAAAAATTCCATAGACGGATTCAACAATCAAAGTGAGGCGGTAGTTGAAAAGCCTGTAAACACGACTGCTGAGCCGGTTTCAACGGTTTCGCAAAATCCTGTACCGGTTGAAAACACTACCAAAAACAATGTTCCGAAAATTGTTTACAAAGTGCAATTCGCATCATCTGCAACCGACAAACCGCTGACAGCATCTGAATTCAAAAACATTGAAAACCCCGGAAAATACTATCATCAAGGGTCATATCGATTCACGTCCGGCGAAGCAAAATCCATGGACGAAATCACCGTAACTCTGCGAAAAATGCAAAGTCAAGGCTATCGAGATGCATTCGTTGTCGTGTTCAAAGACGACGAACGCATTACAACCGCAGAGGCTTTGAAAATTTTACAAGAACAAAATTAAGCATTATGAAAATATCCAAAGAAATCCGAATAGCGATTGTTTCTGCTATCACCATCGTGGCGTTTATTCTCGGTGCGAACTTTTTGAAAGGAAAAAATTTTCTCAAACCGGAAAAAACCTATTTTGCTTATTACGATAATGCAAATAATTTGACGGCATCAAGTTCTGTGTTTTTGAAAGGTATGAAAGTTGGACGTGTCGATAAATTAGAATTTGTCTACGATCCGAATCTGCGGGTTAAAGCCACCATTGTCATTAACGAACGTTTGGATATTCCCAAAAACACGGTTGCTCGCATCAGAGCTGCCGATATGTTGGGAACTATGATTATCGAATTGACGTTGAGTGATGAACCCGAAATTTTGAAAAACGGCGACACCTTGATTGGCGAAATTGAAGTCGGTATGATCACCGAATTAACTACACAATTAATGCCCATGAAAGATCGATTCGAAAGTTTGATTATATCTTTGGATACGCTTGTAACGGCTGTAAACACGGTGCTTAACGAAAATGCACAACGTCAAATTCAAAGCAGTATTCGAGATTTGAGTGTATCGTTGAATCATGTGAAAAATCTGACCTCATCGGCAAATAAAATTGTGGAAGAACAAAGTCAAAATTTGGATAAAATTCTCAAAAATTTTGCTAAAATCAGCGACGATTTGAACAACGTTGAATTTGAAAAAACAGTGAATTCTTTACAACAAACTTTTGCTCAAGCCGAAGATTTAATCAAAAAACTAACTGACGGCGAAGGCACGGCAAGTCTGCTTTTGAACGATCCGCAACTTTACAACGAATTGACTAATTCTGCCGAAAATTTGAGTAAACTTTTGGACGATTTAAATGCCAATCCAAAACGTTATGTGCATTTTTCGCTGTTTGGTAAAAAATCCAAATAAATCATGTTTACCATCGGTATTTTCGGACGACGAAATGTGGGAAAAAGTTCGCTCATTAATGCACTCACCGAACAAAATTTAGCCATCGTTTCTGATGTTGCCGGAACGACCACAGATCCGGTTAAAAAATCTATCGAATTGCAAGGTATCGGAAAGTCTGTAATCATTGATACAGCGGGGTTTGATGATGACAGCGAACTTGGAAAACAACGCATCGAAAAAACCAAACAAATTTTACAGCAAATCGATTTTGCGATTTTAGTTTTTAGCGAAAATTTATTTGGAAATTACGAACAAGAATGGGTAGAGAATTTTCAAAACAATGACATTCCATTTTTGATGGTTCACAATAAATGTGATTTGGTTCCGTTGAACAGTAAATTCAATGGTGATGTGATTGATATTTCGACGACCCAAAAAATAAATTTGCGAATGATTTTTGAGGCAATTAAAAATCATCGGTTACCGGTTACCGGTTACCGATTACCGATTTCCAAAAATGACATCATTTTATTAGTTACTCCTATAGATTCCGGGGCACCGGCAGGTCGTTTGATTTTGCCACAAGTGCAAACCATTCGTGCGATTTTAGATAAAAATGCCATCGTGATGGTATGTCAAACCGAACAATTGCAACAAACTTTGGATTCGCTGAAAACCCTGCCAACATTGGTCATTACAGATAGTCAAGTTTTTTCTGAGGTTGAAAAAATTGTTCCAAAAAATTGTCGACTGACAAGTTTCAGTATTCTGTTGGCACGTCAAAAAGGCAACTTTGACGCATGTTTGAGAGGAACACCACACATCAACAACTTGCAAGACGGCGATAAAATTTTGATTTTGGAATCGTGCACACATCAGCATACCTGCGAGGATATCGGACGTGTGAAACTACCGAATTTACTACAAAAACGCACAGGCAAAACTTTTAATTTCGAATTTATTTCCGGTTTGTCGCCACTTCCGAACGAGTTGGAAACTTACGCTATGGTGTTTCAATGCGGTGCATGTATGATTACACAAAAACAACTTCACAATCGTCTAAAACCCTTTATTGACAAAGGAATCCCGGTTTCGAATTACGGTATGGCGTTAGCATTTTTGAATGGAATTTTTGAACGAGCGGTTTTTCTTTTTTGAAAAAAAAGAAAAACGCTCTCATAAGCCGGGTTTTGTTTCTATTCTGTCATTTATCTCGACCTGCAATCGCTTGCAGGCTCTATCGTTCGACCCCCCGTCATTGCCCGAGCTCAGCTTAGCAGACGGTATATTTGAACTTTCAACCCATGAAGTTTACCCCACACGTTTGTTGCCAAACGTAGCGGGAGCTCTTACCTCCCGTTTTCACCCTTACCCTTCGACAAGCTCAGGGCGGTAATTTTCTGTGGCACATGTTGTCGTTGCTTTCGCAACGCCTACCCGTTAGGTAGCATGGTAGCTCAGTGTTGCCCGGACTTTCCTCTGTAAAAAAATACAGCGACAGAACGGAGCGTTTTTCCAACTGCAAAGATACGAAAAAAAAACGAAATGCATAGCATTTCGTTTTTTTTTCTTTCAATACTTTTTTTGGGAGCAAAAAAAGTATTCAAAAAAACTCTTTGCAGGAAATATGTCTCCGCTACGCTCTGACATTTCCTGCGGTAACGTATTCGTCGCTACGCTC
>WRKV01000100.1 GCA_009777915.1 Bacteroidales bacterium
ACCATTGTATGGTAATCGGTTGCATGCCAATGGGATCATCGGTGAGTGTGAGTGGTGTGAATGCTGTGCCTACAACGGTGTAGCGTTCGCTGGTGGGTGTAACCATGCCGATAGTGGGCGGTGTAGTATTGACGGTGATACTGCCATGTAGCAGCTCTACACCACAGGTATTGCTCACGGTGTAATGGTGGGTGCCGGTAGCTGTTGGCGTACCTCTGATGGAAACAGGAAACGAGTATTCACGGTCGCCGAGCGGAGTCGAGGCGTCACCGGAAACTGTGATACCCGGAGGAGGAGTGAGCATAAAGTTGGTGCGTGTCTCGTCCGTCCACCAGGTGATGATCAGAGTTTTAGCTATCACCGAAGGAAATTCGATTTCCTCTATTTGCTCGCCGGGGCAAAGGGTTTGATGCAAGGGGGCTGATGGACACCATTGTGGGATAGGACAATGAGCAAAACTTTGGGTTGCAAAAGTTGCAAGAAAGATTGAAATAAGGGTGATTTTTTTCATAAGTATTTTGATTTAGATATGTTCATTGATGTTGATTTTTGGCAATAAAAAAAACGGACTTAACAAATCCGTTTCAGAGGTTTTTCGACGACCCGCATTTACAAATAAGTTCAGCCCGCTTTCGCAGGCGTTTACCTATTCTTGTAAATGCAATAGTGTCGAAAATTTCTGAAACAAGAATTTGCAATCGCTATATTTTATTTATATTTTCGTTTATTTCATGGTTTTGGTTTTTGGTTAAAATGTTTTGCAAAGATACAAAAAAAAATCAAAATAACAACCTTCTGTTGATAACAATCTGATTTTTGGGGTTGAACTTTCGTAAAAATGTTGTACTTTTGTAGAATGGTATATTATATAAAAATGATTTTTCAACGATTAGTGAATGTTCAGAACTTCACTGTAATCGGGTTTTTGCTCTGCTCAAGCAACATGTCGGCACAAAATTCTAATTTTGGAAGTCCGCTGAATATCCCCCTGGAATTGTCCGCATCCTTCGCCGAATTGCGAAGTAACGCATTCCACACCGGACTGGATTTTAGAACTCAGCAACGCGAAGGGTTGCCGATTTACGCGGTCGCTGACGGAACACTGATGCGTGTCGTTGTGTCGGCAACCGGCTACGGACGTGCACTGTATCTTTCGCACGCCAACGGAATAATGAGTGTTTACGCACATTTGCAACGTTTTATTCCGGCTATCGAAAAAATTGTGAGACAACAACATTACGCCAAAGAATCGTTCGAGTTGGATTTTCAGTATCCTGAAAAATTGCATTTCAAAAAAGGCGATTTGATTGGCTATTCGGGCAATTCCGGCTCGTCGGGAGGTCCGCATCTACATTTCGAATTGCGAACCAGAGGCGGCGAAGTGGCTGTGAATCCTGCACTTCACGGCTATTCCGTCAGAGATAATATCCCACCGACAATTTCTACATTTGCAATTTATCCAAACGATGACAGTTCGTTGGTAAACGGACAACAAACTCCTCTCTTGTTGCCCGTCAAATGTAATGGAACAAACTGTTCGATGGAGTCGGATACGATTCGGATTTTTGGGAAATTTGCATTCGGAATCGAAGCAACGGATAAAGCCAATGCCGGCATCGGAATTTTGGGATTAAACACGATGAAAGTTTTTATAGATGATGAACTGAAATTTGCATGGAAATTAGATGCGATATCTTTCTCTCATCGGCGGTTTATCAATGCTTTCATGGATTATGCTCATTACGACAGCACCGCAAAACGCATTCAATGGACTCATCTTTTGCCCGGAAATCGATTAAATATCTACGACGTCGTTGAAAATCGAGGCGTGTATACTTTTGTGGAAAATGGTGTGCAAAATTTACGTATTGAAGCAGCGGATATTAGCGGAAATACAAGTGTTTTGAACGTTGTTCTTTGGGTAGATGATGAAATGGAAAATAACTTTTTTCCTGTTGAAAAAATTGAGGAAGGACGAGTGTTTTCACGTGCGGTCAGTAATGTTTTTGAAACCGACGAAATTCAAGTAACCATTCCGGCAAACGCACTTTACGACAACATAAATTTTACGTATCGCATGGATTCTTCTGAGGATTTTCGAATCTATTCCAACATACATCACGTTCATCATTCGGGAACTCCGGTGCACGTCAATTATGCACTGAAAATCAAACCGAAAAATTTACCGAAAAACCTCGAAAGTAAAGCCCTAATCGTAAGTTGGGACGCCAAAAGAAATGTTTGGATTCCCGAAGGCGGACGATTTAATAACGGATTTGTTTTGCATAATATCGGAAAATTTAGTACCTTTGCAGTTCGTATTGATACCGTCGCACCAACCATCAGAGCAGTCGATGTACAAAACAATCGAATTCCGACGACACAAGATGTGCTGACGTTTCGAATTGATGACGATTTTTCGGGAATCGGAAGTTATCGGGCAACGATAAACGGAAAATGGTTTTTGATGGAATACGACGCTAAAAATAAAACCTTGAAAGGCACTATCGACAAGGATTTCCAGAAAGGTGAACATAATTTCAGACTGACTGTAACCGACAGAAAAAATAATTCAACAACGTACAACGCTAAAATTATCCGATAATGAAGAAACTACATTTTTTTATTCCGATTTTTTTGCTTTTTGTCACATATTTTGTTGCACAAACACCCGCTTCGGTACCCGTCCAAATCTCCGAACGTACCGAAAACATTGATGGAACCTTGTACTTTTTGCACACCGTAGAAAGAGGGCAAACCTTGTACTCGATTTCACGAACGTATCAAGTTGCCACAGACCAAATCAAGCGAACTATTTTCGACAAAGTCGAAATTCAAATCGGAGAAACTTTGCTGATTCCCGCAAATCATCAGCAAAGTGCACAACCGAAAATTTCGACAACAGAATTCGAAAATCAAATTGATGTGCCGACAACGGTTGATACCATTCGACAAGTTTTCGAAAATCAACCAAAACCCGTACTGAACGTGGCTTTGATGCTCCCACTTTACCTCAATCAAGTGGAGCAAATTCGAAGCAATACGAGAAGTAATCAAACTAATACGAGACCTCCTTTGCCGTTTTCATTCATCTCGTTTTATCACGGTGCAACCTTAGCAACACAGGCTTTTGAAAACGATAATGTAAAAATTAATGTGCAGATATTCGATGTTACCGAAGACGAAAATACCATCAGACGATTGATCGATAATCAAAGTCTGAACGATATGGATATTATCGTCGGACCGGTGTTTGCACGCTCATTTCGAGTGGCAAGTGATTTTGCCAAACAAAAAGAAATTTTCATCGTCAACCCGCTGTCGGACAGAGATGATATTTTGGAAAATAATCCGTTTGTTGTGAAAATAAATACGTCTGAAAAAAATCAACTGCATGCCTTGTTGGAATACGTCGCAAAAAATCACGTCGGACAACGAATTGTGATTTTGTCAAACGACAGTATAGCCACTGAAAGAGAGCGTTCCAATCAGGCTCGACAGTTTTTTGAAAACAGAGTTGATGATGTTATTTTCATTGATATTTCCAGAGATCGCTTGGCACAATTAACCAACAGTTTATCGAATACCAAAGAAAATGCAATCGTTTATTTAGCGAGAAACGAAGCCTTTTTCACACAAATTGCAACTCAAATATCCAAACGAAATTCGACTAATATCCTGTATTGTTTAGAAAAATTACCTCAAATAGAATTTACGGATCTCCTTTATTTGAACGACTTACAGACGCATTATGTGGATCCGTTTTTTGTCGATTTTGAAAATAGAGACGTTCGAAATTTCGACCGACTGTTTTTTGAAAATTTCAGAACGATACCGGACGCTTTGGTTTACAGAGGTTATGATGTGATGTCGTATGTCTTTCAACTTTTGAAAATCGGCAATACCAACTACGGAAATTTTTTGGAGAATATGCCGTTCAAAGGCTTTCATAATACCATCCAACTGTATCGCACGAATCCCACGCAGGGCTTGGAAAATCGAAGTACAAACATTTTGAAAATAGATTCCTCTCAATTAAAAAGAGTCAACAATTAATATGGCGAAAAAAACAAAAAAAACAGATTCAATCGACGACACAACTGCGGAAAATCTTTCCCTGAAAACGTTTTCAAGTGAGAAATTTCGTTTCATCAGTGGCGTGTTTTTTCTGGCGTTTGCGTTGTTTTCACTGTTTGCATTTATATCGTATTTCTTTTCGTGGTGGATAGATTTTGATCAGATTTCTCACATTTCAACTTACGACTTATTCGTTGACTCGGCTTCAAAAATCAACAATATAGCAGGCAGAATGGGAGCTCGCGTTGCACATGTTTTCATTCGAAACGGATTTGGAATCAGCTCGTTTTTGTTTGTTTGGATGGCATTTGGAATCGGAATGAAATTGTTGAAAATTCCATTTTTTAAGTTAGGACGTTTACTTTTACATTCTGCATTTTTCATCGTTTGGGGTTCGATTCTGTGTGGATTTATCACGCTGAAACTCGGAAAATGGAGCATCTTGGGAGGTATTTTCGGATTTGAAGTGGCTTATTATTTGAGGGCTGCGGTAGGAGTTCCGGGGTTGATTTTTTTGCTGGGCGGTGTGCTGATCGTTTTCTTGTCGGTGGCTTACGGTATGAAATTTCAGTTTTATCCGATGGTCAAAAAATGGTTTGAAAAAACTACCGCAGAAACCAAAGATGATGTCAACGAATTACTGAATGATATGAACGGTTCCGGAGCGACTGAGATTCTCGAAACCACCCATAATGAAGATACATTTATCACGATTTCCGATCGGTTGAAAAACGAATTTGAAGTTGATGATGAGGTGCCGTTTATTATCGAAAATACAGAGGATTCGGCGAATACCGAAACAGTTGAAGAACTCGAAGAAGATGTTTTGACAGACTCAACAGAGGTTCGACACACCATCGAAACGCCATACGATCCTTACGAGGATTTGCCAAATTATATATTTCCGACATTGGATTTGCTTGAAGATTACGGCATGAAAAACGTTGATAACTCTAAGCAAACCGATGAATTGATGGCGAACAAAAAACTTATCGAAAACACGTTAAAAAGTTTTGGCGTTGAGATTGCACAAATTAAAGCCACAATTGGTCCGACGGTTACACTCTACGAAATCGTTCCGGCATCGGGAGTAAGAATTTCCAAAATTCAAAATTTAGAAAACGACATTGCTCTAAGCCTTGCTGCACTTGGCATTCGAATCATCGCACCTATTCCCGGAAAGGGAACAATTGGTATTGAAGTTCCGAATCTCAGCAAACAAATTGTGCCGATGAAAGTGATGTTGGATTCGCCGAATTTCAAAGATACGAAATTCGATTTGCCGATTGCTCTCGGGAAAACTATCCAAAACGAATGCTTTGTTGCCGACTTGACGAAAATGCCGCATCTGTTGATGGCAGGGGCAACCGGACAAGGAAAATCAGTCGGATTAAATGCTATTATCGCATCACTTCTCTATAAAAAACACCCTGCAGATTTGAAATTTGTGATGGTGGATCCGAAAAAAGTTGAACTCACATTATACAATAAAATAGAGCGTCATTATTTGGCAAAATTACCGAATGTTGAAGATGCGATTATCACCGATACTAAAAAAGTTGTGAACACATTGAACTCACTTTGTGTGGAAATGGATACACGATACAATCTCCTGAAAGATGCACAGGTCAAGGGAATCAAAGAGTACAACGCCAAGTTTATTTCTCGCCGATTGAATCCAAATGATGGACATCGTTACTTGCCTTACATCGTTTTGGTAGTTGATGAATTTGCAGATTTAATCATGACGGCAGGCAAAGAAGTTGAGTTGCCGATTGCTCGTTTGGCACAATTGGCAAGGGCTATCGGCATTCACTTGATTATTGCAACACAACGTCCGTCTGTGAATATCATCACCGGAATTATCAAAGCAAATTTCCCTGCACGTATTGCGTTTCGCGTTACATCGAAAATTGATTCTCGCACGATTTTGGATAGTGGCGGTGCCGACCAACTCATTGGAAAAGGCGATATGTTGTTGTCGAGCGGAAACGAATTAGTGCGGATTCAATGTGCGTTGATCGATACTCCGGAAATCGAAAGTGTTGCGGATTTTATCGGCGAACAACGCGGTTATCCGGGAGCCTACGAACTTCCCGAATGTGCTGATGACGCAAACGGTTCGGGAGGAGGTTCGCTATCCGCTAACGAACGCGATGCGATGTTTAATGACGCAGCACATTTGATTGTAAGCACTCAAAGTGGCTCTACATCGCTCATTCAGCGCAAGCTGAAATTAGGCTATGCACGTGCCGGACGATTGATGGACGAACTCGAAGATGCCGGAATTGTAGGTCCTTCGCAGGGTAGCAAACCAAGAGATGTTTACATTAAAGATGCAACAACGTTGGAAAATTTGCTGAATAATGAAGAACGAAATTAAACTTTTTATCACAAAAAGTGTCTAATAAAAAAAAGTAACCATGAAAAAAATTTTAATCATACTCATTTTTGTTGGCTTTATCGCTGATAGTTTTTCACAAAATCAGCAACGTCAACCGCGTAGAGAACAAAACAAAACGTTCACTCAACACGGTATCGATGACCCTGCTGCACACGTGATTTTACGCGATGTTCGAAAGAATTTGAACTCGTTTAAGAGTTTGAAATTTGATTTCACATTCTTGATCAATAATCAAAACGATCGAACGCAAAACAGTATTGAAAAAGGTTCAATTCTGATCAAGGGCGAAAAGTATAATCTGAATTTTATGAAAATGAACGGTATTTCAGATGGAAAAACCGTTTGGAATTTCAACAGTGAAACCCGGGAAGTGCACATCAGCAAAGTCAATCCACAAGATATGGAAACATTGAATCCGCTTGCGTTGTTGGAAACTTATGAAAAAAACTTTCGTGTAAAATTGATTCGAGAAGACCAAGAGAGAGGTATTGATGTGATGATTATTGATTTATTGCCCTTTGAGAATCGCAGTTTTCACAAGGTGAGAGTGTTGACCGACAGAGCGAAAAAAACGCTTGTTTCAATGGAAATTCACGACAAAAACGGCACGACTATGACGTTCAGAATAGATCGTATGCAGACCAATGTATCCGCACCCGACAGCGAATTTAAGTTTGATATTTCGAAACATCCGGGAGTTGAAGTTGTGGATATGCGATAAGGGAGTCCTAAAAAAAATTTGGTCAATTCAAAAATTTATTGTAATTTTGTGGTCAAAAACAAAAAACCATGAAAAAAACCGTCCTTAGTGGCATACGCCCAACGGGTGACCTGCATCTCGGAAATTATTTCGGGGCTTTGAAAAATTTTGTGCGAATGCAAGATGAATTTAACTGCTATTTCTTTGTGGCGGATTATCATTCGCTGACTACGCATCCCAATCCCGAAAATTTGCGTAAAAATACTCGTCGTGTTTTGGCGAATTATGTCGCTGCAGGATTGGATCCGAAAAAGTGTGCATTGTACATTCAGAGCGATGTTCAGGAAGTTTTGGAGCTGTATTTGTTTTTGAACATGAGTGCCTATTTGGGCGAATTGGAACGCAGTGTAACGTTCAAAGATAAGGCTCGTCAACAGCCCGATAATGTGAACGCAGGATTGTTGACTTACCCTGTACTTCAAGCTGCCGATATTCTGATTCATAAAGCTCATTATGTTCCCGTTGGAAAAGATCAGGAGCAGCATTTGGAAATGGCGAGAACATTGGCAAATCGTTTCAATCATTTGTATAAAGTTGATTATTTTTCCGAGCCGCAAGCCTTCAATTATGGTGATCATCTGACGAAAATTCCGGGATTAGACGGCAGTGGAAAAATGGGTAAGTCGGAGGGCGAAGCCAATGCAATTTTTTTGGGTGAAGAGCCCGAAAGTATTCGCAAAAAAGTGATGAAAGCCGTTACGGATTCGGGTCCTACCGAACCTAATCAAGACAAACCCGATGCTATCAAAAATCTCTTTCAATTGATGAGTGTGGTTTCGAAACCGGACACGTTGGAATTTTTTGAAAACGCCTACAACACTTGTCAAATCCGCTATGGCGACATGAAAAAACAGTTGGCGGAAGATATGATTTTGTTCACAACACCATTTCGCGAACGTATCCATGAATTGCTTTCCGACGAAAAAAGTTTGGACATCATTGCCGAAGAAGGTGCTGAAAAAGCCCGCATTTCTGCACGAAAAACGGTTGACGAGGTAAGAGCGATTATCGGATTTTAATTTTTTAGCAGATATTCAAAGGTTTAACAAATTTTTACAAAAAAATTTGAAAACTTTTTTGGTTTTCTCAGTTTTTTGTTGTATCTTTGCAGTCCGAAATTGAAAAACTATGAACTGCGACGTTAAACAACACATTCTTTCAGAGACTGCACAACTGATGTTCAGTTATGGTATCAAAGCCATGACGATGGACGAATTGGCAAAGCGTATCGGCGTTTC
>WRKV01000101.1 GCA_009777915.1 Bacteroidales bacterium
AACACATCATAAAACATCTGCTGAATCTCCGGACGGAGCGTCTGTTGGGTGATTTTGGTGTTGTCTGCCGAAGGGTGAACGCGGTTTGAAAGAAAAATATAAATCATCTGATTTTGTGGGTCAGCCCATACCAAAGTGCCTGTAAAACCTGAATGTCCGAAACTTCTTGCCGATGCGGATCGGGCGGCAGGATTGCCGTTTGAACCGATTGCAGGCTTGTCGAAACCCGCACCACGACGGTTGCCTTGAATAATACGTTGCGTAAATAAATCTATCGTTTCTCTGGAAATATACCGCCGTCCGCCGTATTCGCCGCGATTCAAAAGCATTTGCATAATCACATACAAATCTTCTGCATTGGAAAACAGTCCCGCTGAACCGCCTACTCCACCAAGCATTGCAACAGTTTGGTCGTGAACAAATCCATGAATCAACTGCTTGCGAAAAAGTGAATCATATTCGGTCGGAGCAATTTCCGAAAGCGGAATTTTGCCACGAGGCATAAACGTTGTACGACTTAATCCAAGCGGTGTATAAAAATGTTTGTCCACATATTTATCAACAGTTTCACCACTCAATTTTTGAACCAATTCTGCCATAAAATAAAATCCCAAATCGCTGTATCTGTACGGTGCTCTCGGAATTAACGGACTCTTCACAATGTCGTCACGAAGTTGATCCCACGCTGCTTTCGAGGTGTAAAAATTATCCGCAACTTCGATCGTAAATTTCCGATCTTGCTTTCTGCTAAACAAGGAATCGTGCCTGTAAGTGAAAACCGAAGGTCGCAAACCTGCTTGATGTGCCAACACCTGACGAATCGTGATATTCTCTTTATTGCTGCCTTTGAGATAACTCAAATAATCGGAAAGTTTATCGTCCAACTTGAATTTTTTCTCGTCAAACAATTTCATCAAAGCCAGCGTAGTTGCAGCCACTTTGGTTACGGAAGCTACATCGTAAACATCGGTCAATTGAACCGGAATCGTGTCATCGTAGGTATGTGTGCCGAATGCTTTGTGATAAACAATGATGCCATTTTTGGCGACTAAAACTTGAATACCCGGAAACACCGTATCTGCTATGGCTTCTTGCAAACGTGCGTCAATTGCAGAAAAGCGAGTGTCTTGCGGTGTTTGAAAGTTAGGTTCAACATGTGTGATTTCCGATTGTTTTTTTAACGAAATTCCCGAAAAAAGCGGATATTTTTTTGATGCCGTAACGGGTAATCTGCCGTCTAAATCACTCTTTCCGAAAATGCCGTGTGCCGCTATTTCCATAGCCGTTGGCTGTTCTTGATAGGCAATCAACAAACCATCAGCCGACCAATTTTCCGAAAAAGAACTCAATGCATAAGGACTTGCAAAAATCGTCAGAACCATAGGTTTTCCGAGGGCTGCAAGCTGTTCGACCAAACGAATGGTTTGAGGGGTTACGCCGTAATTTCGACTCGCATTCATGTTGGTATTCGTAATCGAAACAATCAATAAATCGTCGTTCGAAAACTGCCGAACGATTTCATTGATCTGCCCTGCCGGAAAATCTCGAGAAAGATTAAATGCTCTTGATGAGATGTTTTGTGCGACCAAACGTTGAAATAAATTCGGCGAAGTATTACCGATATTGATATTGGCAACACGCTTGTATTTCGCAGTGTTTATAGGCAAGATATTGTTTTTGTTTTCCAAAACTGTGATCGCATTGGCATAAATTTCTTTGTTCAATTCTGCGATTTCCGGCGTATTCAGATCTTGCAACAAATTCTTAGAATCCACAGTTGGTGCTTGATGCAGAATACCTAAATCATATTTCGCTTGCAAAACTTTTCGACATCTTTCGTCGATCAATTCTTCTGTGATTCGTCCCGAATGCACTGCTTTTGCAATGGTTTCAATCGTTTTTGCTGTATTCATCGGCAACAACAAAATATCCACTCCGGCTTCTAAAGCACGCAGTTCCATTTCGCCGTTGGTGCCGAATTTTGCAAAGCCTGCCATCTCCAAACCATCAGTAAAGACTAATCCTCCAAAGCCCATCCGTTGTTTCAAAAGTGTATCCACCACAAACTTCGAAACCGACGACGGATAGCGAGATTTGTCCATTGCCGGGATATTCAAATGTGCAATCATCACACTTTGCACACCGTTTCGAATCATCATTTTGAACGGAAATAAATCAATAGAATCCATACGTTCGAACGTATGTTTGATCACCGGCAGATCGTAGTGCGAATCGAGGTCGGTATCGCCGTGTCCGGGAAAATGTTTAGCAGACGCCATCACATGTTTCGACTGTAAACCTTGCATATAAGCAATGCCTTTGTTCGCAACATTCACGCGGTTTTCGCCGAATGAACGTGTGTTGATCACCGGATTTTTCGGATTGGAATTAACATCGACAACCGGCACAAAATTCACGTGAATCCCCAATCTGTTGCATTGTTCGGCAACCATCTCTCCCATTCGAAAAACCAAATAATCATCTTGCAATGCACCCAATGTTTGCTGGCGTGGAAACGCTGTAACGCCGTCTAATCGCATCGCAACGCCCCATTCACCATCAATGCTAATCATCAACGGAATTTTCGATGTTGATTGATACAGATTGTTTGCCGTGACCAACCCTTGCGGCGTCCCCCTGAAAAAACAAACACCCCCAACACCATATCGGTTGATACTTTCCGCAATTCGCGTAAAATATGCGGCATCTCCCTGTGCATCGGAACGAATCGTGATTAATTGAGCGATTTTTTGCTCCAATGTCAGCGTTTTCAAAATATCCTCAACAGCAGGATTCGCCTGAGTTTGCGTAAAAAATAACGCTGTAAGTATCCCAATAAAAAAATATCTTTTTTGCACGATTTTCAAAATTTATCATGCAAAGATAGTTCAATTAATCGTACAAAATTCCGATTGTATTGAAAAGTTTTTAACAATGAAATTTTCATTTCTCATTTTTTTTTCGTATCTTTGCCGATTGGACTTAAAATTTGCGTATGAAAATTTCAGAAATTACTCAACACATCGAAAGTTTTGCCCCTCTGAATATTCAGGAAAGTTACGACAATTGCGGGCTTTTGATAGGTCATCTAAACGATGAAGTGCACAAGATTTTGTTGTGTATGGATGTTACCGAAGAAATTTTGCAGGAGGCAATCGCCGAAAAATGCGATATGATCATTGCTCATCATCCGATGATTTTCTTTGGTGTGAAAAAAATTGATACGAACAGTCTGATTTATCAAGCTATTCAGAATAAAATCGCTATTTATGCAGCACATACTAATTTGGATTCTGCGGTTTATGGTGTGAGTGCAATTTTGGGTGAAAAACTCGGACTTCAAAATTATCGAACCTTACGAAAAAGCACTGTTGACGAGCGTTTCGGACTTGGTATTGTCGGTGAATTTGCAACACCGATGAACGAATCGGATTTTTTAGATTTAGTGAAAAACGTTTGTAAAATTCCGGTTGTGAGACATTCCAAACTTCGCGAAAAGCCTATAAAAACAGTGGCTTTGTGTGGTGGAGGTGGTTCCGAATTGATTCCTGATGCCGTATCGCAACATGTAGATGCATACGTGAGTTCGGATTTCAAACATCATGAATTTAATTTGATAAAAGTTCCCGTTCAAGCAAATCCGGGTCGTCCTGCGGAATTTTTGATTGGTGGCGGTTTGGTGAAAACGCCGCTTTTGCTTGTAGATGCAGGACATTTCGAAACAGAACAGTATGCGATGGATATTTTGCAATTGGAAATTACCAAAAAATTTCCAAATTTTGCAGTTCAGAAAACAAAAACAAATAACAATCCGGTATTTTACCGATAAAATAAATGGTTATGGCTAAAGCGAAACCCAAAAAGGTAACCAAGCCTCCTGCAAAAAAGGCTGTTCCTGCAAAGAAAGCATCTGCAAAAAAAGCACCTGCAAAAAAAGTGGTGGCAAAAAAATCTGTTGCAAAGAAAAAAATAGTAAAACCGACACCTAAAAAAGTCGTTGCAAAAAAACCTGCTGCAAAGAAAAAAGTAGTGAAACCGGCACCTAAAAAAGTCGTTGCAAAAAAATCTGTTGCAAAGAAAAAAATAGTGAAACCGGCACCTAAAAAAGTCGTTGCGAAAAAACCTGTTGCAAAGAAAAAAGTAGTAAAACCGGCACCTAAAAAAGTCGTTGCAAAAAAACCTGTTGCAAAGAAAAAAGTAGTCAAACCGGCACCGAAAAAAGTAGCAGCGAAAAAGCCTATTGCAAAGAAAAAAGTAGTAAAACCGGCACCTAAAAAAGTCGTTGCAAAAAAATCTGTTGCAAAGAAAAAAGTAGTGAAACCGGTACCTAAAAAAGTCGTTGCAAAAAAATCTATTGCAAAGAAAAAAGTAGTAAAACCGGCACCTAAAAAAGTCGTTGCAAAAAAATCTGTTGCAAAGAAAAAAGTAGTGAAACCGGCACCAAAAAAAGTAGCAGCGAAAAAGCCTGTTGCAAAGAAAAAAGTAGTAAAACCGGCACCTAAAAAAGTCGTTGCAAAAAAATCTGTTGCAAAGAAAAAAGTAGTAAAACCGGCACCTAAAAAAGTCGTTGCAAAAAAATCTGTTGCAAAGAAAAAAGTAGTAAAACCGGCACCAAAAAAAGTCGTTGCAAAAAAATCTGTTGCAAAGAAAAAAGTAGTGAAACCGGCACCGAAAAAAGTCGTTGCAAAAAAACCTGTTGCAAAGAAAAAAGTAGTGAAACCGGCACCAAAAAAAGTAGCAGCAAAAAAACCTGTTGCAAAGAAAAAAATAGTAAAACCGGCACCTAAAAAAGTCGTTGCAAAAAAGCCTGTTGCAAAGAAAAAAACAGTAAAACCAACGCCCAAAAAAGTAGCAGCAAAAAAGCCTGTTGCAAAGAAAATAAAAAAAATAACCAACGCATTTAATTTTACGACCGAATTAGATTTTAACCTTATGAAAGAAACCATTGAAAAAGCTAAAGCCTCAATTTCTAAAGCCACTATGGACACCGGCGATTACAGTATTGAACAAAAATTGACGGCATTATTTTCGCTACAACTCATTGACTCGGAGATTGACAAAATCCGTATTATTCGTGGCGAATTACCACTTGAAGTGCAAGACCTTGAAGACGAAGTTGCAGGTTTGGAAACACGTTTGAACCGATTTTCCGGTGAGATAGAAACGCTCGAAAAGCAGATCACCGATCGAAAATCAGCGATTTTAGATGCTAAGGAAGCCATCAAAAAATACGAATCGCAACAAAATAAAGTTCGTAATAATCGCGAATATGAATCGTTGAATAAAGAAATTGAATTTCAAAATTTGGAGATTCAACTTCAAGACAAACGCATCAAAGAAGCGAACTGGAACCTCGAACAAAAGAACGCTGATCTTGAAACTGTTCAAGAGACATTCGAGGAACGCACTGCTGATTTGGACGCCAAAAAAGCCGAGTTGAACGAAATTATTGCAGAAACCGAAATCGAGGAAAAAGAATTGTTGAAAGTTTCCACCGAACACAAGAAAAAAATCGAACAACGTTTGATTTCGTCTTACGACAAAATTCGTGCGAATGCCCGTAACGGCTTAGCGGTTGTTGTTGTTGAGCGTGATGCTTGCGGCGGATGTTTCAACAAAATTCCGCCACAACGTCAGTCCGAAATCAAGTTGCACAAAAAGATTTTGGTTTGTGAACATTGCGGACGAATTTTGGTTGACGACAGTATCCAAAAGGCTGTTTTAGGAGAATAGTTTTGTAAAGATGGATTTCCAAAATCTGTCTTTATGTTAGATATTTTTTCAACGCCTCAATATCCCGACGGTCGCGTTTGGTGGGGCGTCCAAGACCTCTGTCGCGTTTCTCGTAATTGGTTTGACGAACGAGTTTTGCTTGTTCGATAACGTCCGGAGGAGTTAAATCTTCCATATATTCCGGCACTTTTGGAGCACCAACACGGTTGTTTAATAATTCTAAAATCTTGATTTTTTTGACTAATCCGGGAGTTGAAATTTCGATGATATCACCAACTTTTATATCTCGGGAAGCCTTTACAGGCAGTCCGTTGAGTTTGATTTTTCCACCACGACAGGCGTCTCCCGCCATCGTTCGAGTTTTGTATTGGCGAACAGCCCAAAGGTATTTATCAATGCGAATCATGGGTGTTTTGGATAGATTGGGTTAATAAATCATAAATGGTTAGATATTTTTCATCCAATATCTTTCTATGTTTTTCCAGTGTTTTCAAGTCATTTCGAATGGCAGGTCCGGTTTGAACTTGTTTCGGAGAATGGTTTTGAATTTTCAAAAACGTTTGATAAATCAAAGGTTTCAACAGATCGAAAGAGAGATTTTTTTTGGTCAATAATTCTTCTGAAACAGTCCATAAATGATTGGTAAAATTGCAAGCAAAAACCGCTGAAAGATGGAGTTGTCGGCGTTGTTCGGGAGTTGTAACCTGCACGTTATTGCTGATGTTTTTTGCAATTTCGTGCAGCATCGGACTATCGTTCGGCTCTATCAAAATTGGAATATCTTTCCAATCCACCTCAACATTTTTCGAAAATGTTTGCAAGGGATAAAACACGCCACCCCTTGATAATTCAACACTTCCGGAGGTATGAGCCAAAGGTTTGTTTTCCGGAATTAAATTCGAAACGTCTTCAATAGCATCATCACTCACGGCAATGAAATACAAGTCTGCATCACGTAAAATTTCGTTACGTTTCCAAAGTTGCAAAACGCTGTATCCTGCATTTAGCAAAGCTTCGGAAAGATGTGTTGCCACATTTCCATTGCCAAGAATCACGATATTTAAGTCCGAATTTTGATTCATAATCTTACAACATTTCTCCACAGAGCGAAGTTTGCAACAGCTCTATCACTTTTGATTTCGGCGTTATCGACCCCAGTAAAATCATCATTTTGGTAACAGCTGATTCAGTGGTCATGTCTTCGCCACTAATCACGCCGGCTTCAAGCAATTTCATGCTGGCTTCGTACTTACCCATTTCCACTTTTCCGGCTTTGCATTGCGTGATATTCAGAACTATCAAACCATTATCAATAGCCCGTTTCAACGCATCGGTCAACCATGGAAAACTTGGTGCATTTCCACTTCCGTAGGTTTCCAAAATCAAACCTTGTAAGCCATCAATATCCAAAATACTTTCCACAGTGTTTTGCGAAATTCCGGGATAAATTTTCAAAATTGCAACACGATCATCTAATTTTTTATGCACCAATAATCCCCGTGATTCCGATTGTTGCAAAATCGCATGACGATTGTATTTGACGTGGATTCCAACCTCTGCCAACGGCGGGGGATTTCCCGAATAAAACGCATTGAAATTTTCTGCATTTAGTTTAGTGGTTCGATTTCCACGATACAAATTATTTTCAAAACAAATGCAAACTTCGGGCACCAAAGCCTTTCCGTTCTCTTGGTATCCGGCGATTTCAATAGCATTGATTAAATTATCTTTTCCATCGCTTCGCAGAACACCAATCGGCAATTGTGAGCCTGTAAGAACAACCGGTTTTTCCAAACCTTCGAGCATAAAACTCAATGCTGATGCGGTGTACGACATGGTATCCGTACCGTGTAAAACTACAAATCCATCGTAATCGGTGTAATTTTTTTCAATCACTTTAGCGATTTCAATCCAATATTCCGGATTCATATCCGACGAATCGATGATTTTCGAAAAACTGTGTGTGCCTATATCCACGTTGAGTTTGCGAAGGCTCGGCATCGTTTCGAGCAGCGATGTAAAATCGAATGGCGACCAAGTGCCGGTTTTGGCATCTTGCACCATTCCGATGGTTCCCCCGGTGTAGATTAGCAGGATTTTGGGATTCATATTATGGCGGGTTATGGTTAATGATGCAAAGATACGAAAAAAAAACGAAATGCATAGCATTTCGTTTTTTTTTATTTACCGATGGTGTGTGTATGTAGGGGCGAGGCATGCCTCGCCCTTACAGATTTTATTCAAATCTGCTGCTACGTCCGCCGAATGGTGCCGGTGGAGGTGGAGGATTCGGATGATCTTCAATTTTAACAAAAGAGGTTTGAATCGGATTGTTAAATTCTTCTGCCATCATTTCAACATATTTGGTAAAATCCTCTTTATTGTTCAGTTTGGTGCCTTCGCTCCAAGCCGTACAAATCATATATTCAAACGTATTGTTGATATCCGGTGTTACGGCAAAAGCGTGGTTTC
>WRKV01000102.1 GCA_009777915.1 Bacteroidales bacterium
CGCCGTTAATAATGGTATGATTAATCGGTGCAGCACCGCGATAATCGGGTAGGAGAGAGGCGTGCATATTAAATGTACCGAATTTGGGCAGATTCCAAACAATTTTCGGGAGCATTCGAAATGCAACCACAATCTGCAAATCAGGTTGCAAAGCAGTCAATTCTTCAATAAAATCAGGACTTTTTAGATTTTCGGGTTGCAACAAATTTAAGTGATGTTTTTCTGCAAATAATTTCACGTCCGATTGATGTAATTGTTTGCCGCGTCCTGCGGGCTTATCCGGCGATGTAACCACACCGACAATGTTGAAACCCGCATCCAAAAGGGCTTTCAGACTTGCTACCGCAATTTGCGGAGTTCCCATAAATACTATACGATGATTCTCCATTTTATTGTTCAGTCTCGTCATTCCGAGTGAAATCGAGGAATCTCCTTGATGCTTGGGGATGTCTTGACTACGCTCGACATGACGGCTTTTTTTTATCGTATCATTTTCAACGCAGTAACTGCAGCTTCAACTCCTTTATTTCCGTGTCTTCCGCCCGAACGATCGATGGCTTGTTGCAAATTATCCGTTGTCAAAACGCCGAAAATAACAGGCTTGTTATATTTGATACTCACATTTGTAATGCCATTCGCAACCGCCTCACAAATGAATTCAAAATGTCGTGTTTCACCTTGAATCACGCAGCCCAAGCAGATTATAGCATCTAATTCACTATGATAAAATTCTTTCGAAAATTTTTCCCACTCAGGAGAAAACATACTCTTTTTTTTGTATATATTGTATTCCTCCAATAAACATTGTGCACCGATGGTTAATTCAAAACTTCCGGGAACGGTTTTTACAACAATGTTTTCTTGCTTGACACCTTCTTTAAGAAGTGTTTCCATTGCATCTTGAAACAGCGTGTTAGTGATTTGGTCGTTCCATTCGGAAACCACTATACCAATGCGGGTTTGACTTAAATCGCCAAACCCGCTTGATGTGTATTCGGAAAGATTTTTTAGTGCAGTTGCCATAAAAAATTTATTGATTGATTTTTGTTTCCATCATAGCGATATATTTGTCGATATCGCGTGCTTCGTTGCTACGTATATAGTCGTTACGAACGCGTTCGTAGAAATTCAACGCTTTTTGATAGTCGCCTTGAATGTCGCAAAGTGCTGCGGCTTTCATCAAAACCATGGGTGTAACCATATCGTTTTGATGAGACGAAATCGCTCTTTCATACTGCGAAAGTGCCTCTTTCATATCGCCTAATTCTGCGTAACAATCGCCAATCAACGCTCTAACCATCGGTGTTAAAATTAAATCGTTTGATCTGAATTTTTTGAGATAATGAATCGCATCATCGTACAGACCTTGTTTCAAATAAATCACACCAATATAATAGTGTGCTAAATTTGCAGCTTTTGTCCCACCAAAATTATCAACAATATCAATAAATCCGTAGTGTTGTCCGTTTCCATTGAGTGCCCAATTCAGCGAATCAATCTCAAAGAAATTTTGTGCAAAAAACATCTCTTCTTGAGCTGTTTTTTCACGAGGTTCCAGATACAAAAATTTGTATCCGAAATAACCGCCAACGGCAATAACTACTGCTAATACAGATACTGTAAGTTTTTTCTGATTTTTAAGAAACCACGTTTCAAGTTTACTAACGGTTTCTTCAAAGATTTGTTCGGTGTTTACCGGTAAATTGTCATTTTTTGCCATGTCTAAAATATAATTAGGGCTGCAAAGATACGATTTTTTTTTGAATATTGCAAATTTTTTTCAATTATTTGCTTTTCTCGAAAATTTTTCGTACCTTTGCACTCCTTGTTGTGGACTGTTCACAACAGGGTGTCAAATAATCAAAGTATTAACCCGATGAAAAGTAACATTTTCATCTACAAAAACCCAAAAAAAACAATGAACGAGGAAATGAATGTGAATCCTGAAATTCAGGCTGAACAAGTAGAACAAGCAGAGCAAGTTGAACAACAAGTAGAGCAAGTAGAGCAAGTTGAACAGCAAGTGGAGCAAGCAGAACAACAAGTTGAGCAGGCAGAGCAACAAGTTGAGCACGTAGAGGAACCGGAAGTAAAACCGGTCAAAACTGCCGTTAAAATTAAAGGCGATTCAACAACCGGAAACGTAGATTTCGATTGGGAATCGGTTGGAAAGAAAAAAGTGAACGTCGATGCCGAAGTAGCGAAATCACTCGAAGAGGCTTACGAAAAAACACTTAGTCAAATTGGCGAACAAGAAGTTATCGAAGGTACGGTAGTTGCCAAAAACAACCGCGAAGTAGTCGTTAACATCGGTTTCAAATCTGATGGTGTAGTGCCTGTTTCGGAATTTAGATACAATCCGGAGTTGAAACCCGGCGACACCGTAGAAGTGTACGTTGAAAGTAAAGAAGACTCTCAAGGACAACTTCTTTTGTCGCACAAAAAAGCACGTATTTTGAAATCTTGGGAGCGTGTAAATCAAGCACACGAGGCTCAAGAAATCGTTACAGGTTACGTGAAAAGCCGTACGAAAGGCGGTTTGATCGTAGATGTATTCGGCTTAGAAGCGTTTTTGCCGGGCTCGCAAATTGATGTGAAACCAATTCGCGATTACGATATGTATGTTGACAAAACTATGGAATTCAAGGTTGTTAAAATCAACCACGAATATAAAAACGTTGTTGTTTCTCACAAAGCACTTATCGAAGACGAAATTGAAGCACAAAAAAGCGAAATTATCGCTAAACTTGAAAAAGGTCAAGTTCTCGAAGGTGTTGTCAAAAACATTACATCTTATGGAGTTTTCATTGACCTTGGCGGCGTAGACGGCTTGATTCATATCACCGATTTGTCGTGGGGACGCATTACGCATCCGGAAGAAATTGTGAAATTAGACGATAAAATTAACGTAGTAATTTTAGATTTCGACGAAGGTAAAAAACGCATTGCACTTGGTCTGAAACAATTGACACCACACCCGTGGGATTCATTAGATGCCAATCTCAATGTGAATGATAAAATTACCGGAAAGGTTGTAGTTATTGCGGATTACGGTGCATTTATCGAAGTGATTCCGGGCGTTGAAGGTTTGATTCACGTATCTGAAATGTCGTGGTCGCAACACTTACGTACGGCTCAAGATTTCTTGAAAATCGGACAAGATGTTGAAGCGATGATTCTAACATTAGATCGCGAAGAACGTAAAATGTCTCTTGGAATTAAACAATTGATTCCGGATCCATGGGCTGCGATTTCGGATAAATATCCGGTTAATTCGAAACATAGTGCAACTGTTCGAAACTTCACTAATTTCGGTATTTTCGTGGAATTGGAAGAAGGCGTTGACGGGTTGATTCATATCTCTGATTTGTCGTGGTCGAAAAAAATCAAACACCCTGCCGAATTTACAAAAATCGGTGAAAAAATTGATGTAATCGTTCTCGAAATGGATGCAGAAAATCGCCGTTTAAGTCTTGGACACAAGCAATTGGAAGAGAATCCATGGGACGTATTTGAGACTGTATTCACGATTGATTCCATTCACAAAGGAACTGTTTTGACGGTGAGCGATAAAGGTGGTGTTGTGGTCTTGCCTTACGGAGTTGAGGCTTTCGCACCGATGCGTCATATTCAAAAAGAACAAGGTGGAGCTGCAAAACCCGATGAAGTTTTGGATTTCAAAGTTATTGAGTTCAACAAAGACAGCAAAAAAATCATCATTTCTCACACGAATATTTTCAAAGAGGAGCAAGCCAACGAAAAAGCGAAAGCCGAAGGCGAAGCAAAATCTGAAGCAGAAGAGCAAAAGAAAGTGATGAAAAAGTTGAACGAAGGCGTTGAAAAATCTACGTTGGGCGACATTGAAGCTCTCGCGAATTTGAAAGATACTATGGAGGAAAGCGAGTAATACGCAAACGATAAGGGCGGGTTTGAAACCCGCCCTTATTTTTTTTTCCATCGGCTATTATTTATTCCATCGGCGTAAAAATATAACCGCCTTTTCCGTTTTCGACGAGTGTTCCGATTCCGGGATAAGCAATGTGCATACCGGCAACGGAGAGATTGTGATCAACAATATATTTCAACATTTCCAAACGCGATTCTACTGCTTTTTTGTTGTCAACATCAAACGTAACAGAAACCGTAGGGTAGGGGACTTGCACAGCCATAGCGTGAATCATATCGCCCCAAATCAGCACATCATCGACTACATAAACCGTATGTCCGGGAGTATGTCCGAAATTCGGCAAAGGTTGAATAATCTCTGCAATCGGCTGTGCTTGCGGTTCAAACAAAATCAGTTTATCGCGATAAGCATCGATAGCCGCATTGTTTCGATTTTGAGCGGGAGTTTCCGGACGTTCCGTATAAAAATGGTTATATTCGAGTTTGCTCATATACAACTCCGCATTGGGGAATGTTTTCAAGCCGTTTGCGTCAAGCAATCCGCCGATATGATCGCCGTGCATGTGCGTTAGCAGAATCATGTCAATCATTTCCGGTGTAACGTTGTAATGGGCTAAATTATCGAATAATAATCTGCCGAAACCCGCGTCAATTAAGGCATTTTTACCTGTTGCCGTGCGAATTAAAAAAGCATTTGTCGCAGCTGTGTAATAGCCTGCAGGCATAGTTTCTGCAAGTATTTCCGGTGTTGCATCAATCAAAATATCGGCATTTCTTTGAGATGGTCCTTCGGAAAGCAAGATGATTTGATGGTTGTTTTTGGTTTGATACAAAAACGTGTTAGGTTGTCCGAAAATTGTCGAACCGACCAACATTAGCACAAGGCTGAGGATAGTTGTTTTCATAGTTTTTTTTGATTTTGGTAGGGGCAATGCATGCATTGCCCTTACAGATTAGATTTGCAAAGATACGAAAAAAAAACGAAATGCGGAGCATTTCGTTTTTTTTAATTTACTATTTACAAATTTACTATTTACTATTTCACGGTTCACACCTCACAGTTCACCAATTTGCATATTCCAAAAAAAATTCGTATCTTTGCAAAAACAAAAAAATGCTATGCCAACAATTTCGATGTTTTATGGGTTAATTATTCGAATGTATTATGCACCAAAAGAGCATAATCCTCCGCACGTTCACGTGTATTACCAAAACCAAACGGCGGTTGTAAATTTCGAAGGAGAAGTTACCGAAGGAACATTGTCGGCACGACATCTGAAATTGGTACAGGCATGGATTGAAATACACAAAGACGAATTGCAGGCGAATTGGAACCTGTGTCAAAATGGCGAAAAACCTTTCAAAGTTGAATCTCTAAAATAAAACGATTATGTATTTTGCAGTTAAAAACGTAGTTCCGCAGGAAAATTACACTCTGCTATTGACGTTTGAAAACAACGAAAGACGGCAGTTTGATGTAAAACCATACCTCAACATTGGACTGTTTAACGAACTCAAAAATGTTGATATGTTTAATACCGTTAAAGTGAGTTTCGATACTATAGAATGGAAAAACGAGGCAGATTTAGATCCCGAAATTTTGTATCAAAATAGCATAAAAATATAATTTATTAAAAAATTGCCTATGAAAAAAATGTGCTGAAAAGCATGAAAAACATATAAAAATAGCGTTTAGCTATATTCTTGCTATCGAAACCTGAGAAACTTCGAACACATTAGGATTAAGTGTAAACGCTCGCAGAAATGCGGGCTTATTTATTTCAATGTGTGGGTAATTCTCAGGACCTCGATAGCGGATATTGTAAGTCCGCTTTTTTTATTGCCCTAAACCATAAAACATAAATCATAACTCATAAATAATAAAATACCTATGAAAAAAATCATTTTTATCTCAATTATCGTTGCAACTTTTGCGACCAAAAGTTTTGCGTATTGTCCAATTCCGCAATGGTGTCCTGACGCCCCCTTGCATCAAACTCTTTGCCCCGGCGAGCAGATAGAGGAGATCGAATTTCCTTCGGTCATCGGACGAACTCTAATCATCAATTGGTGGACAGATGGCACACGTTTTGCGTCTATCAACACGCCCGACGGTATCACGGTTTCCGGCGACGCCTCGACTCCGCTCGGCGACCGGGAATATGCATGGCCTGTTTCCATTAAAGGAGCACCAACAGCCATCGGCACTCATCACTACACTGTGAGCAATACCTGTGGCGTAGAGTTGTTACATGGCAGCATCACTTTGGCACCACCAATACCTGCAACACCGGGAACCATCGCGTTTAGCAATAATCCTGTTTGTACGGGTGCTGAGTTCACGGCGAGCATTGCTGCTGTAAGCAATGCAACGACTTACAACTGGACTATTCCGGGAAGCATGACCCACGACGGCAGCGATGGAACCACCATCACTATTACCGATGCAGGAACAACATCAGGCACCCTTGCTATTTCGGTAACGGCGACTAATTCCTGCGGAACAAGTGCTGCAAGCACGGCGAATATCACCGTGAATAGTGCCCCTACCATCGGCACGGTAACACCCACAGGCGACCAAACCACAACGCAAAACGTCGCCTTTGCATCTACGCTTACGGTTAGTTCCACAGGCACTCCAACGCCTACTATTCAATGGTGGTCGAACACAACAGGGCTCCCGTCAGGAGGCACAGCCGTTACCGGAGCCACAGACAACACTTTCGATCCGCCAAATGATGTTGTAAACACCGACGGCGTATACTACTACGCTGTTGCAACAAACTCTTGCGGAACCGCAACCACATCCAATACGAGTGGTAGGCATATTGTGAATGACCCACCACCGCCCCCTCCACCAGGTTGCGACTTTGTGAATAGAGATAGTGCAAAAATTCTTTCGGGAGGACCTGTAACAACTGATGTATGGACTATTCCTGCTCGTGCAGGTGTGGCATCGCAGACCTGGTCGGATTTGGTTGTTTCGCCAGAATGTGACAAAACAGCCTATGCCGGTGGATCATCTAACAACTATATTTCGGATTGTAGAAACAACAGCACGCTTGTTGGTGCTACCAATGCGTTTCCAGGTCATTACTTTTCGTGGTGTGCGGTGATGCAGTATGCGGATATCCTTTGTCCGGGTGACTGGCGAGTGCCGACACGTGAGGACTTTAGGGATTTGGATATTTTGATGGGAGGCTCGGGCGAAGGCAATCTGCGCGATCCATCCACAGCGATCAATAGTCAATCCTACACGAGCGGCACCAATATGAATAATACTGTAACAACCCACGTTCCTCGTGGGGGAACTTGGGGGGGCTCCCGCTTTACTGCGAACGCGCAGGCTCCGATACATGCGGGTTCGTTCTACTGGTCGTCCTCAGAGTACAGCACCACGAGTGCGTTCCTCCTGCGCCACGAGCCGTCGGTTGTCTACCCGCAGATCAACGACGGTAAGGATCTCGGGTTCGCCCTGCGTTGTGTGAGGTAGAGGCGTAGTGAATAGTGATTAGTGGATAGTGAATAGTAAATCCGTAAATTGAATTCCCCTCCTTTGGAGGGGTGGCACGAAGTGCCGGGGTGGTCATAACCACCTCGCCAGCGATGGTCATAAACCACCTCCCGGCTTCGCCGTACTCCTCCAAAGGAGGAGAATTTTTTGCCCTACACTATTGATTTTGCCCTTTCAGGGCAAGAGGCGAAGCGTAAAAAAACCATGAGGAGCGTAGCGACGAATACGTTACAAATCATACCCAAACCGTTTCAAAATCTTTTCGTTGTCTCGCCAATCTTTCATCACTTTGACGTAAAGTTCTAAAAACACTTGCTTGCCTAAAAA
>WRKV01000103.1 GCA_009777915.1 Bacteroidales bacterium
CTTAGGTGAACGAACTAAGATAGGTATGGGTATGGATATACGTATAAATAAAAACGGGAGAGCAGGGAAAAAGACACTTATTGAATTAAGACATAATCTTGAAAAGTTAAGTATGCCAAATATTAATGCGTACATAAACTATAAAAGTGCTGACTTGAACGCTCATGGATCGAATGAAATATACTCTTTATGGAGAAGGGGATTCGGACTAGGTGCAGAATATGAAAAACAGATTACAGATAATCTTAATTTTAACGCAAGAGTAGGAATGTCACATAACACATTTTCTCTCGGTGGTTATTATGTCGGTGAAGAATCCCCCCTTAAATTTCACACCGACATTGGTCTACACTACAAAATCCCGCCAATCAAGTTTGGAAAATTGAATTTGGGCTCTGAAATTGAGCCCATCCCAGCCCCACAACCAAAACGCCAAAAGATAAAAAAACCAAAATCACGGCGTCTTCAACAAATCTCATGTCCCGCTCATCAACGCAAACCCCATGAAAGACCGGTGACAATCTTTAATAAACCATAACGATGAATAAACTAAAAAAAATCGGATTGATTGCAGGAATAGCGTTGTGTTTGACGGCTAATCCTACAAAAGAGGCACAAGCACAAACTTTTGAGACGGATGCTCCAGTTGTTAATATTAGAACAGGAACGGAATTTAAACTTTCTCATATCAGGATATGGAGATTTAGATTATACAACAAAGTTGGGGCGGTTGTGATGCCCATAAAATCCAGTATTTATTACGATTATGGAGAATATAGTTCGACACCTATCTGGGAGCCTACTTTTGCTACCGGTACAGAAATTAGTATAAGCAGAAGAAATAAATTAGTTGTGGAGCAAGAGTATGGATTTAGAACGAAAGCAGAGCCTGGCAGAACATTATACGGCAGATTTAGTTGGTACATAGGGTGGAAATATAATTTAGAGTTATTAGGGCAGCCGAATTTCAGTGTGTATATCAACATGTTTAACGAACATGGTTATAGACTTGATAGTTATGGATATGAATTTGGTCTTGACTACAAACGTGAGATAAGAAAAAACCTTAGTTTAACAGCAAGAACAGGGTGTTCTGTTGGAGAAAGTGGGTCAGTTATCTTTCATGTCTCCGCTGGACTTCACTACAGAATCCCACCGTTAGGACAACCAAATATAGAGTTACCAAGTTGGGAGCGAGAACCCAAACAAAAAGTTAAAAGACCGAACCCTCGCAACACGCAAATCCCATGCTATTCATATCCTAATAGCAAAGTTCAGGAGAGACATGTTATTTTCAACAGACCATAATTCAACAAAATCACAAATAAACAAAAAAGTCATGAGAAAAATTTTAGTATGTACGGTATTCGCTGCAATGACAGCAAGCGTATTCTCGCAAGAGCAAGGCAAATTTCGTCTGAATTTCGATGCTGTTTATACCGATCCATTCGGGTTCAACAGTGGAGTAGCAGATCCTGTGTTGACCAATATCGGATTCGGGTTCAATTTGCAACTTGGATACAACTTGTTGGAGAATATGAATGTTGGGATTAGATATGGACATAGGCAGACGGTGGTTCCCAAAAATATCTATAGCGATATGTCATTCCCTTTCTTAACTACGTTCTCCTATTATTTTGCTAATTCAGGGAAAAATCTATTGGTTCCTTTTGTAAGTGGTGGTTTTGGTGTTTATCGTTATCTTTACCATCATCCTTACAAGAGGGAAGACGGCAATATTAGATTTGGTGGTATGCTTACAGCCGGGTTTGAAATTCAAAGATTTCGGTTAGGAATAGAATATAATTTGGTACAAAATTCGCTGTTAGCGCCACAGTCGGAAAGCGTAGGGGTTGACCCTCTCTCAAAAACCAACAGTTATTTTGCCGTTACTGCAGGTTTTTATTTTGGTGGAGGATTATGGGAGGAAACAGCGGATCAGCGTATTGCTCGTAGAGAAACCAAGATCCAAAAACAACACGAAGCGGAACGTCAGCGGATTGCTCGTCAGGAAGCCCAAATCCAACGACAACATGAAATAGAAAGTCAACGCATTGCTCATAGAGAAACTTCCATGCAACGAAATGCAATAACACCTCAGCAAACTGATAAGACTTCTGTCGGCAATATGCCTATAAATAAAGGTAATTTTTTTGCTAACGCCAGTGCAAGTAATTTAGGTTTAATTTTTATTGATGACGAATCTTATTTAAATTTTAATTTAACTTTTTATGGAGGGTATTATTTAATAAATAATTTGGCTTTGGTAAGCGGGGTAGGTTTTCAACGGATATCCATTAGTGGCGATTCATTCAACTCTATAGCTCTTGATGTGGGAGCACGTTATTATTTTGCAACAATAGGTGATGGTGGCTTTTTTGCAAATGGCGTGTTAGGTCTATCAAAAAGTGGCCGTTCTGAGGCAGAATTTGGATTAGGATTAGGAGTTGGTTACTCGTTTTTTCTGAACAATCGTGTGGCTATAGAGCCAATAGCAAATCTTGTGATTCCGTTTTCGGATTCTCCCATTGCTTTTACGTTAGGCGTTGGTATCAGTGTGTTTTTTTAAGAAAAAAATTATTCGCTAAATGTGGTATTTTTTCATAGATTTAGCGAACTATTTATTACGCCCCTACAAATTCGGAACGGTCAATAGCAGGGGGATTTCTCGACTACGCTCGACATGACGGCAAGAGGCGCAGCGTAAAAAACCATGAGGAGCGTAGCGACGAATACGTTACCGCAGGAAATGTCAGAGCGTAGCGGCGACGTATTTCCTGCAAAGAGTTTTTTTGAATACTTTTTTTGCTCTCAAAAAAAGTATTAGGAAATTAGGCTCAAAAAAGTATTCAGCCAAGTTCAAAAAAATTTCGTATCTTTGCACTTGTGAAAAAATGGCTTAAAATATCATTGATTTCTTTGGGGTCGCTAATTGGTTTTTTTGTGATCGTTTTCTCGATGGTTTGCTATATATTGTTTACCCCAAGTCGATTAACGCCGTTGGTCAATCGGTTTGCCAACGATTTTTTGAATGCGGAAGTGTATATCGGAAAAGTCGATTTGGCCTATGTTTCGGTGTATCCGTTTGTGCGATTGAATATCGATAATATCTTGATTTTGGAACAACAATCGCATGATACGTTAACTTTTATCCCAACGGCAAAAGCGAAATTAAATTTCAATCAATTCATATTTCAAAATAACCTCATTTTGTCGCAACTCGAACTTCGCGGAGGCATAACCAACGTGCATTTCGATAAAAACGGAACGATGAATTGGGATATTTTTCCTGCAAGCGATACAACCGCAAACGATACTACCTCAACGGCTTTGGATTCGCTGTTTAATAAAATTGATGTCCAACAAATTATAATCAATTCCGGACAGGTTAATTATCGCAACGAACAAAGCGGGCAAATCGCCGTTGTTCGAAACGCTAATCTCAATATGAACGGCTCGTTTATCGAACAAAATTTGCTTTCGGAAATGGCGTTGGACTTGAAACACGTGGTGTTTTCCGATAGTACGATGAACGTGGAAATGGGCGGTTTTCGAACAAAATTGAAAGGTAATTTGTTGAATTCGCAAGTCAATGCTATTTCCGATATTGTCGTGGATTCGCTCGATTTTAGAGATCAATCCATGGCGATGTTTGTTCCAAACATGACTTTGAATCTGGAATCCGAAACTAATTTCAAAGATGGTAAAATCCGCATGAATAGCGTTGTTGAGCAAATTCATTTCGATTATGAAAAAGAAAATTTACTTAAAAACACCGACTTAAAATTGATTTTGTCTGCCGAGTATTTTTCGGAAAACGAAAAAATTTCCATCGAAAAAGGCAAGTTTTCTATCAACGAAATTAATTTCGAACTTGCCGGAAACATTGAGGTTAAAGGCGATTCGTATTATCCGAATTTAACCTTTGATTTAGAACAAACTCGCTTTGCTCAAATTTATGAATTGTTGCCGAAATCCTATAAAAACATGTTGTTGGAATACGCTGAAATCAACGATGGCGAAATCTTTTGTAAAGGCGTGGTAACGGGTGTTTACAGCAACAAGTCTATGCCTAATATCGACATGACATTGGGACTGAAAAACATGGATATGGTTGTGAGTAATTCTAAAATCGACACGCTGAACCTCTTGTCGGACGTGAAATTGCGAATGAATAATCTGCAAAATTCAATCTTAACCGTTCGTGATTTTTATTATAGCGGACATTTGGGACGAGCCTCTGCAAAGGCTGTTGTGAAAGGGTTTTCCGACAATCCGCATATTGATATAGCGTTGAATACCAATTTGGATTTACGCCGACTTTATGTGCTGTTGATGGGTCGAAGGACGGGTTATCGCACGCAAGGCAATATCCACGCCAATTTGAATGCCGACTTTACGCTGAAAGATGCTATGGACGTAAATCTTGAAAAAATTAAAGTAGACGGAATTGTTGAAATTGATTCGCTGTTGGTCAGAAATAGAGCGGATTCCCTGAATCTTTGGATCGATTTTGCTCGGTTGCGTTTTGGTGCTTCGGTTGATGATACCACGTTGACACAAGGCTTGGCGTTGTTTAGAGCCAACATGCGTATGGACAGTTTGGATTTTGCGTATAAAAATCTCTACACCGCTAATATCGGGCGGTTTACGGGTGGTTATCGGGTCGAAATGCCGAATACAAACAACGTGGTAAACACTCAAACTGCTCGAATCAGTTTTCGGGGTTTGAATGTGCGAATGCCACAAGAACGGATGCGTGTTTCGGCAGGACGAACATCGGCAAACGTTAGAATCATACCGAATCCCGAAAAACCGACATCGCCTGTCGGAACCATTCGAATGTCGCTCGATTCTTTGAATTTCCGACAAGACCGAACGGTTGTTCGACTGAATCAATCGCAGTTAAATTTTGCCTTATCACCACAAATCCCGATGGTTCGAGAATCGCGGGACACCACGCAAAATCAGGGCGAACGCCGAAGAGGACGAGATACAACCGTTTCGCAAGAAGAGCGACGTCTGCAACAGTTGGCTCGTTTGAAAGATATGTCATCCGATGATTTTCTCGCACATTTGATGAGTTATCTGGATATTTTGCGTGATACAACTGTTGATATTGCACAAAAATTTATGAACGAATTTTCGTACGAAGGCTCGTTGGAATTTGATACGTTTCGTATGCGAATCCCCGAATTTCCCTTGCCGATTCAAGTGTTGACAACCGAAGTTCATCTCACGCCTCGCGTACTTTCGCTTGATAATGCACAAGTCATTATGGGTAACACAGACATGACCGCAACAGGAAGTATCGAAAATTTCCGGCGTGCCCTTGCCGGACGTGGCACTTTACAAGGAAATTTAGATATCAAATCCCAAAAAATCGATGGAAATCAACTTATGTACGCCATGTCGTATGACCGCACCGCTGATACCGCTCGCGGACGACGCGGGGAAGGTAGAGGAAATGGCGGCGGACGACGAAACATCGAACCGGAAGTCGACCGTTTTACACAAATGGACCAAGCACGCAGAACAGAGCGAGCCATAAACGGCGAACAAACTAATCGTCCGCAACGTTGGACACGAGCCAATACCACCGAAAATATCCAAGACGAAGACATCGACGATACGCCGTTTATCTCTGTGGAAGATAGTGTGGTGGTTGCCGAAAATAAAGAGGACGACAGCATGTTTGAAATTGCTTTTGAGACTCCGCCGGAAGCGACTCTGTTTATGATTCCTCAAAATTTGGCATTGACATTGAACGTCAAAATTGATACGCTAACGTTTAAGGGGGGCGTGATGACGGATTTGCAAGGTCAGGTCGAAGTTCGAGATGAACATTTGCTTTTGAATCAGTTCAGATTGGTCAACGGAAGCGGTGAAATGAATCTCGATATGGCTTATCGAGCGAGAAGTTTGCAAGATGGTAATCTTTGGTTGGATCTTTCACTCGAAAAAACAGATATTCAAAATTTACTCGAATTATATCCGGACATAGCGGATTCTATCATGCCGATTGCACACTCGTTTCAAGGATTGATTGATTTGAAATTGACGGCAAGTGCAGAACTTGATTCGGCGATGAATGTTGATTTGAACAGAACGAGTGCCACCGCCAATTTTGACGGAATAAATCTCGTTTTGCTTGATGGTGAAACATTTACAAAGATTTCGAGACCGTTGATGTTTAGGAATAAAAACCGCAATTTGATTGATTCGTTGTCGGTAGATTTGGTTGTTCACCATGGTGCTATTGAGGTTTTCCCGTTCCGATTGGCAATGGACAGATACGTGTTTGCCGTAGGCGGCACGCAAGATTTGGACATGAATTTCCAATATCATATTACTGTTTTGAAATCGCCGATGCCATTCAAGTTGGGCATAGATATTTTTGGAAACACCGATCGTTTCAGATATCGCATGGTCAGGCCGAAATTCCGGCGTATGGATTCGCCCGCCGTTTCAATCGAATTGGAAAATCGCACCGTCAGTGTACAAGGCGAAATCCGTCGCTTATTGGAACACGAATTCAAGCAAATCGTCGGGCAGACCGAGGATTAGGACGCTCTTTGTAAGTTCTTAAAAAATCGCCAAAAAACAGCCGACATTAAATCAAAAAAAAACTTGCCCATGTCATTTTTTTTTCGTATCTTTGCACGGCTAAACGTTAACCACAAAAATGATGGAAAACATATTGTTAGTTCCGTTTTTTAGTTTAGAATACCAATCCAAAATCCAATCATAATGAAAACACTAACCACCCCCAAACACGCAAAAACGCTAATTTTAGCGTTTCTATTAACCGCACTGAGTGTAGAGCACATGAGTGCTCAGGCTCAGGATCACCGCATAGGCTATCCCACAAGCTCTACCACCAGTCCTGTTGTTGGCTCTTATACCACTGAAACTGCAGGAGCACAGCAATATTACCTGAGTGCTTGTGTCAGTTTTACAGCAGAGCAAATGGCACCCTACGTCGGATGCGAGTTGCTCTCGTTGAGAACGAATCGTAATTCGTCGTACATTACAGGTCTACATACCATATCTCCGATTACCATTTGGGTAAAAGCTACACTTGACGGTCCGATACTCCATGAGACTACTCTGGGAACTGTGGGAAATGCTACCACATGGACAACCCATACGTTTACCACCCCCTATATCATCACAGAAGGTCCTTTGATTATCGGTTATTCAATCCGAATTAATAATAATGCAGGCAGCAAACAACCCCATCGCTACGAAGCGGGAACTTGGCAAGAAGGTGCATTTTACAAGACAGATGGCAATAACGACTCGTATAGAGAAGGAGCACAATGGACGGTAGACGACCGCGGTGCTTTGCTCCTTTTTGCCGACCTGTTTGGTGAAAAGCTCCCCGAAAAAGACCTTGCGGCGACAAGTGTAACCTCCCTGCCCTTAAAATGGACCAATAATCCGACTACCTACAGTGTCAATGTGCTTAACAATGGAGTGGTATCGCAAAACAACTTTACCGTTCAGCTATTAGATGACGACGACAATGTTTTGGGTACCGAAACGGTTACGACGGCTTTGGCTGCCGGTGCTTCCAGAGACATTGAAATTAGCTACACACCAACAACAGTAGGCAGTTTGACGGTTAAAGGAAAAGTCATTCTTGAAGGAGATGAAAATCCGGCAAACAATGTCAGCGACCCACTGACGCAGTACGTGTATTCGATGCAGCCCATGCACTACTGCGACAACAGCACGTTG
>WRKV01000104.1 GCA_009777915.1 Bacteroidales bacterium
CGTGATGGTATCAGCAATGGAAATACCTGTTCAGAACTACCGCGTTCCGGTCAAACCTATCGCATCTATCGTATCGAAGTATATGATGTAGACGAAGGTGCATGTGAATTGACGAGCCTTTCGGTTGATGGCGAGGCATTCAAAAGAATGCGCGACACGATGCGTAGAGAACTTCCGTTGGGAACTGACCCTGATAAATTGATGTCGATGCCGGTGGTTTTCACAACCAGTCCGGGTGCAACCGTAGAGATTGATGGAGCCACAAGAACAAGTCCAACCAACTGGGAATTTACAGAGCCTGTAGAGTTCAAGGTAACTTCGGCTAACGGCGAAAACACGACCACGTATATTGTACATATTTGGATATCAACAACAAGTAGCATTCACACGCCACAACTATCTGTTTTGGCTAAGCTTTATCCGAATCCAACGAATGATGTGCTCAATGTTTCTGCTGAGAATATGCAACAACTCGAAATTCTCGACCTGATGGGTCGCGTTGTACTCCGCAAGTCGGTCAACAGCGATATGGAGAGTCTGAATGTATCGAGCCTCAAAGAAGGGGCATACCTTATTCGCATCACAACAGCGGATGGCGTTACTACAGCGAGATTTGTAAAACAATAGAACACCACCGTAGGGGCGACGCATGCCCCGCCCCTATAATTCATAAACAAACATACCTAATATGAAACTACCCAATTTTGTAAAACCCTTGTTCCTTGTGCTTTGTATGCTGTTGCTAACCGGCACTGCTTTTGCACAACGAACCATCTCCGGAACCGTACACGATCAGCAAGGCGAACCCGTTCCCTTTGCTACGGTAGCCGTTCCGGGTAGCACAACCGGTGCGACCACCGATTTCGACGGACGTTTTTCGTTAAATGTTCCGGCAGGTGCTACAAGCATTCAAATTTCGTTTATCGGATTTAAGCGACAAACCATTGAACTCGGTTCAAATGTAACGTTCAACATTGTTTTGGAGAGTGAATCGACCCATCTTGATGAGGTCGTTGTCGTTGGCTATGGCACCGTTGCTCGTCGCGATTTGACCGGCTCGGTCTCGTCTGTCTCAGGAGCCCAATTGGCTGCCATTCCGGTGGCATCGGCGGCAGAGGCTATGACCGGTAGAATGGCAGGAGTTCAGGTGAGTGCCACCGAAGGCTCGCCCGATGCGGAAATCACGATTCGTGTACGAGGCGGAGGTTCTATCACCTCCAGCAACGAACCGCTTTATATCGTCGACGGATTCCCGGTAAGCTCGATTAACGATATCCCTTCCGCAGATATCGCAAGTATTGATGTGTTGAAAGATGCATCGTCCACAGCAATCTACGGTGCTCGCGGTGCAAACGGCGTTATCATCATCACCACAAAAGGAGGATCGGAAGGCAAAATCACCGTAAGTTACAATGCCTATACGGGAGTCAAAAAAATAGCCAAACGTGTGGAAAGCCTCGACTCTTACGATTATGCTCTTTGGAATTATGAGCATTCGTTGATGTCCGGAAATGGTCGATATGAAACCTATTTCGGAAATTGGCAGGATATCGATATGTATAAGGATATGGCGTACAACGATTGGTTGGACATTATTTTCGGAAATGTCGGTACTCAAACCAACCACAACCTCAGCGTTAGCGGAGGTACGGACAAAACCAAGTATGCCGTAAGTTTCAACCGTCTTAGCGACAAAGCCATTGTAACCGGTTCGGATTTTTCGCGTAACAACCTTTCGCTTAAACTGACCAACAATCCGCACAAGCGTCTTCAGTTAGACTTTCAAACTCGTTGGGCGGAGACCCGACAAAACGGACCCAGTGTGAACGATGGCGGTGATGAGCGTGGATCATCCACCGAAGGACGTATGCGAAATGTGATGCTTTATCCGCCTATTCCGCTTACGGCACCGGCATTGACCGACCCAAGCGAGACCGATCCGGATTTCAACCTGTATAGCCCATCGGTTTCCATTCGCGACAACGAGCGCGTCAATACGCGTGCAACCCTCAACATGGGAGCATCCGTGACTTGGGAATTTATCGATAACTTCAAATTTAAGACCGAACTCGGTATGGATCGGTTTTCTGAGCAAAACGATCGTTTTTACGGCGTATCGACTTATTATGCACGAGTGAATGTGCCCGGCGATGAAAACAAAGGCAAGCCTGCGGTAATTTTTACCGACCGCAGTCGCGAATCGTTCCGCAATACCAACACCTTGCAGATGAATCTCAAAGATTGGATGCCTAACGGACATAATCTCAGTGCCGTTATCGGACAGGAATACCTCATTACAACCCAACAAGTGATGCAAACCATTGTGGGCGGTTTCGACCCGAGTTTTAACTTGGATATGGCTCGCCGTCTGACCACAGAGGGCAATGCTGCCGACAACTCCAACGTGTTTGCACCCGACGACAAACTGTTTTCGTTCTTTGGTCGTGCCAACTACGATTATCAAAGCAAATACTTGATCAGTGCGACTTTCCGTGCTGATGGCTCGAGTAAGTTCGCACGCGGCAACCGTTGGGGCTATTTCCCCTCGATGTCGGCTGCATGGCGGGTTTCGGGCGAAAATTTTATGAAACCAACCGAAAATTGGCTCTATGACTTGAAACTTCGTGTGAGTTACGGAACGGTGGGTAACAACAATATCCCGGGCGGACAAATGGCACAAGCGTTTATCTCCCGCTCTACCACTTGGGTACACGGATTTACTTCGTATTGGGCACCCGAAAACGTTTTGGCAAATCCCAACTTGACTTGGGAAACCACCGTTACCAAAAATATGGGTATCGATTGGGGATTGTTCGGTGGCAAATTGAGCGGTACCATAGATGGATACATTAACAATACCCGCGATTTGCTTTTGCGTTTCCCACTTGTAGACAGTTATAGTGCACAATACCGCAATATGGGCGAAACCCAAAACAGCGGTATTGAACTTAGTGCCGACTGGTTCGCCGTTGACAAAAGGCATTGGGGAATTACCTTTGGTGCTAATATCGGGTTCAACAAAAACAAAGTAGTTTCGTTGGGCGATATGGACGACTTCTCGGCAAGTACAGGCTGGGCGAGTACCGACATTCAAAACGACTATTGGGTGGCTGTGGGTCAGTCACTCGGACTGATCTACGGCTATCGTTCGCTCGGTCGCTACGAAGTAGATGATTTCCAGTGGAACGGAACTTCCGCTACCGCCCCTTGGGGAGACCTCAAAGATGGGGTTATAGACGGTAGAGCCGTTGTGGGAGGCTTGCGTCCGGGTACAATGAAAGTAGGAGGAAAAGACGGTCAGATGGTTGTTCCGCTCAACAGCGAGGGTACACAACTCATCGGAAATGCTATGCCTAAACATACCGGAGGTTTTTATGTAACTGCACGTGCCTACGGATTCGACTTTGCTGCAAACTTCAACTGGAGCTACGGCAACGATATCTACAATGCTAATAAAATCGAGTGGAACACCGCAGGACGGCATTTCTTACGCAACCTCACTACCGATATGGCTCAGGGCACGCGTTGGACTAATTTGGATATGAACACCGGAGAACTTATTTTCGATCCGGATGCTTTGGCTGCTGCCAATGCCAATACCACGATGTGGTCGCCATCCATGCAACGATTTGTGCTCACCGATTGGGCTATAGAGGACGGCTCGTTCTTGCGTTTGAACACCCTAACCTTAGGGTATACCGTTCCGAAAAATTTGACCCAACGAGCGATGATTCAAAGTTGTCGCCTCTACGTCACCGGCTACAATGTTTGGTTGTGGACGAACTATTCGGGTTTTGACCCCGAAGTGAACACACGTCGCAACCTGCCTTACACACCGGGTGTCGACTTTTCGGCGTATCCACGCTCACGGCAAATCGTTTTCGGAGTGAATCTAACGTTCTAACGAAAGGTAAAAAGGTAAAAGGTAAAAAGGTCAAAGCTGCGCCAAAAGCAAACCCTTTAACCCTTAACCCTTAACCCTTAACCTTTAACCTTTTGACCTAATAAACAAAAAAACACAAAACTATGAAAAACATACTCAAACCTCTAATTATCCTCCCCTTCGCCATCCTCGCGATGTCGTGCGACAAACTTTTAGATGCACCAACGAAGTCGACTATGGACGAGTCGGTCATCTTTTCTACGCCCTCTTTCGCCAAAAGTGCGATTGCCGGCGTGATTCACTCCATGGGAGAAACCAACTCCTATCGCGGACGGTACTATCTCTATTATGGTATCAACACAGATGTTGAAGTGCGAGAATTGTCCGGAAGTACAGAAGGTACGGACGAGCATCTGACCAATTACCGAACCTATCCCGTCAACACGGCGATGAACACGGTGGGAACGGATGGCTCGCCTAACAATTTTTATTCGATGATGTATCAAGGTATCGAAAGGGCTAACATAGCCATTCGAGGCTTGCGACAATACGCCGATTTGACCAATTGGGAAATGCGACAAATCCTTGGCGAGATGCTCACCCTTCGTGCCGTGCTTTATGTAGACTTGCTAAAAGCCTTTGGCAATGTTCCCGCACGTTTCGAGCCGGTGAGTCCCGAAACCATCTACCTACCCAGAGCAAGCAGAGATGTGGTCTTGAAACAACTGTTGATTGACCTTGAGGACGCTGCAGATCTGGTAGGCTGGCCTAACGAAAACACGTATACACGCCTCAACACCCATATCAACAAAGCCTTTGTAAAAGGTTTGAGAGCAAGGGTGGCTTTGATGGCAGGTGGATATTCCATGTTTGTGATGGAAAGCGAAATGCGTAAAAGCACCGATCCGGATTTGACCACCGACAAAATGATGGAGATTGTTAAGAAAGAATGTTTGGACGTGATTAACAGCGGTATGGCTCGCTTGCAGCCTCCTGTGGGCGATTACAACAGTTATGAGGCTTGGATCAGAGCCGTTCATGCGGAAAACAATATCGCCGGAAACGAGGTTCTTTGGGAAATTCCGTTCAGTATCGAACGCGGACGGGTGATCCATACTTGGGGAATCCGGTACTCCGGTCCGCAAAACAGACATACCGTGCTGTTCAACGGCAGTCAGATCAGACCTAATCCCACCCTGTACTACATGTTCAAAAAGGAAGATATTCGTCGCGATTTAACCTGTATTCCTTACAAATGGCTAACCGATGCCCCCGGCGGACCTACGGCACAACCCCGACAATCTTTGGTCGACGACCGCAATCAACGTTCCGCAAATCTCAACAACTGGAGTTTCGGAAAGCACCGTTATGAGTGGCTATCCCGTAGGGTTACCAATATCAATGACGATGGATTGAATTTCGTTTTCATGCGTTATTCCAACATTTTGCTGATGGCTGCTGAGGCAATCAACTATTTGGACGGTCCTACTGCTGCTGAGCCCTATCTCCGTCAGATCAAAGAGCGTGCCTATCCCGATAATCCGGAAATCGTTGCATCCGAAATGACTATAGCCATGGCAAACTCAGAGGCGTTTTTCAATGCCATTGTAGATGAACGTGCCAAAGAACTTGCCGGCGAAATGTATCGCAAGGAAGATCTGATCCGTTGGGGAATTATCGATGAGAAAATGGCTGAAAACCGCACAAACCTTACCCGATTACACAATCGTGGATCGGGTTACGCCAATGTGAATGAATACGTGTATGTCAAATATGCGGAAGACGGATATACTTTGCTTTTCTACGGATTAGAGCCCGGAGAGATGGGCGTTCCCGACGATGTAGGCAGTTATACACGCTTTTCATGGGAACTCTCACCTGCCTCTCACGATCGTCCGTATTGGAATCGCCTGTTTGTACGCACACCCAGCCTGCAACCCTATTGGCCTATCTGGGACAATGTCGTGAGCTTGTCAAATGGCTCGCTTGTTAATGATCCAATCTTTGATTAACCGATAAAAAGGTAAAAGGTAAAAGCTTCGCCAATAGTCACCATTAACCCTTAACCCTTTAACCTCTTAACTTAAAAAAACAAAACTTATGAAATACATACAAAACTTAGCAATCATCCTAACCCTCTGCATCCTCGCATTCGCCTGCAAAAAACCAATGAACGAAATCCGAGAAACAGACTATCCTCGGGCGTTTTCACCCATCGGCTTAAATGAAATGCAAGGTGGATTCGGCGAAGTGAACATCGTATGGCGTGCCATCGACGACGCTTTTGTTTACGAACTTCAAGTTAGCGAGGGCGACAATCTGCAATTCACCAACATCGTCAGAACGATCGAAACCGAACAAACCAATGTCAATCTAACCGGTCTTTTGGGCGAAACACGCTACAGCGTCAGAGTGAGAGCCAAATCCTTTAAGTCGGGTCAGGAAGATTCCAAATGGTATGGCATCACGTTTGTAACCAACCCCGAACAATTGTTCTACAACGTGCGTGGCGACGATATCCGAACTACGGGACTGACCGTGAGATGGACACCCAATTCCGAAGTGACCATACTATATGTCGACAGCGATGATGAGGACGTTGACGAGATTGGCGAGATTGACATCACCCCCGAAGAAAAAGCCGCCGGCGTGAAAATCATTACCGGATTGGAACACAGTACACCGTACAGGATTCGTATCTACAACGATGAACTGCTTAGAGGTACGGTCTTTGCTACAACCAAGTGGCGTCCGTCGGGCGATGATGTGATCGAACTTGCCCTCACCGACGACTTGAGAACCTATATGCAAAACTCTGCAAATATTGGAAAAACACTACTTCTGCCGGAAGGCTACGTCTTTACTACGGAAAATGACATCGCTATCGCAGGTTCGATGCACATTTACGGCGACCCTGACGGTGATCCTGTGGTTATCTACGTCAACAAAGGGTCGGGATTATTCCAGTTTCCAACTTCCTCCGGAGCTGTTATCGACTTTGAGAATATCACGATCGAGAATATCGTACCGGATGCGAATACAGCCCACGTGTTTACGGTGAACGGAGCGTTTAATGTCGCAAGGGTTATGTTCAAAAACTGCCGTATTGCCAATTTCGGACGGGGAGTCAACCGACTGCAAGGCACAACGATTATTGATGAATATATCTTTGATGATTGTATTTTGGAGGATATCGGTAATAAAGAGGGTAACTACGCTACTTTCGACATCGAAGGCAACAGTGCCGTGAAATATATTCTTTTCAGAAATTCCACCATCAACGGGCATGGCGGACCTTTTATTCGTTATCACGATACGTATAGAGGACCCGTTCCTACCGATTCCATTCGTTTGGAAAACGTGACGTTCTACAATGCCTTGACACGTCCTACGCAAGCCGGAGCGCAATGGTTTATCCGAACCGAGAACCCAACGGCAACACCAAATCCCATTCCGGGCGGTACAAGAGTGATCATGAGCAATGTGATTTTGGGTTCGACAGGTCCATCGACTATGGATGCTTACAACGGTCATACGGAGTATGCCAATTCGGGCGGTACGTTGATTCTCGACAATGTTTGGCGTACCAACGATTGGCGACAACTCACCAATGTAGATGGCGTGGTTCAAAATGCGTTCCCCGAAGGTCTGAATCCTGCGGGCAATGCACCTGCTCTCGTACAAAACTTCAACGGCGGTGCTGCGGATGTCTTTGTAGATCCTACCGCCGGAAATTTTAGAGTGAAAGCAACGGGAGCTATCAGCAATGCCGGCGATCCAAGGTGGCGATAGTGAATAATGATTAGTAGGGGCGAGGCATGCCTCGCCCCTACTCTAATATCTAAACTCTAATA
>WRKV01000105.1 GCA_009777915.1 Bacteroidales bacterium
TGGGCATGCATTTTTCTACCAATATCTGACCCCTAACGGGGTCTGCAATTTAGGGGCGAGGCATGCGTCGCCCCTACAAATTCGGCACGGTCAATAGCAAGGAGATGTCTCGACTTCGCCACTTCGTGGCTCCGCTCGACATGACGGCGAGAGGCGTAGCGTAAAAAACTATGAGCTCGCAAAGCGACCGAATACCAAACCGCAGGAAAAAGTCGGAGCCGTCATTTTTTTATTTTCCCGCAACAATAATCACGATTTCGCCTTTCACGTCTTTTTGTGAAAAATGGGTAATTAAATCGTTCAATGTGCCGCGTTTGTTTTCTTCGTGTATCTTTGTCAACTCCCTGCAAACACAGGCTTTTCGGTCACTTCCGAAAACTTCCGAAAATTGTTCTAACGTTTTAATTAAGCGATATGGTGATTCGTAAAAAATCATTGTGCAATCTTGATTTTTCAATTCCTGTAACTTCGTTTGACGACCTTTTTTCACAGGCAAAAATCCTTCAAAAATAAAGCGTTCGCAGGGCAAAGCGGAATTGACCAACGCTGGAACAAATGCTGTTGCACCCGGCAAACATTCCACGTCGATGCCGGCATTCACACATTCGCGAACCAACAAAAATCCGGGATCGGAAATTGCCGGAGTGCCCGCATCACTAATCAAAGCGATGGTTACTCCCGATTTGATTTTATCAACAAACGCTTGCACTTTTTGATGTTCGTTGAACAAATGATACGATTGCATCCGCGTTTGAATGCCGTAATGTTTCAGTAATTTCACAGAATCGCGAGTATCCTCCGCCAAAATCAAATCAACCTCTTTCAAGATGCGAAGTGCCCGAAACGTCAGGTCTTCCAGGTTTCCGATGGGGGTGGGTACTATGTAAAGTTTAGGGTTCATTTCGTTACAACACGTCCTAAAAGATTGGATATTTTTACGCGAAGATCTAAATGTTCTTTCAACTTTGCCATCGAAATCAATACGTTCTCTTGGTTGATTTCTGTTTTCAATTTTTCTCGTTGCTCATCAATCTTTTTTTCCAACTTATACAAATGGAAAACAAGCAAACATTCCCAAACGATTTGAGAAAGTTTGTTTTCATCTTGTTCTTTTTTAATCACAACACCTTTGTCTTGCCAATTTTCGCTGATATTGTGTGGAAAAGTCATCAAATCAATCGCCAATTGTTTGATATTTTCGTTTTCGTGATGATGCAAAGATGGGATATTTTCCATTTCTACCGAACCCGAAAACATTTGAAATATCAAGTCATACAGCGGATTTTCAAAGGTCAATTCATCGTTAGAAATAACATTGAAAATATAATGTGCAAGATTTACTTTTTCGGTTGTCTGTACGCCTTCTGCATCGGTGATAAAAATTTCCGATTGATGATAATTGACCAAAAGACGAATGATTTCACGTTCGACAGCAGCAATTTGTTCGTTGATGTCGATGGGTTGTTCGACAGATGGCACGGGCGTTTCGACAAGGTCAATGTTCGCAGCTGCCGAGCTTGCGGAAGAATCTGTAAATTGTTTTTTGAAATTCGTCCGTAAAATTTTATTGATTTCTGAAATCAAAACCGTTTCCGGAAAATCTAAAATTCGACTGCATTCCGTTGTGTAAACCGAGCGAGAAATTTCGTCGGGAATAATAGCGATAATGTTGACGATATCTTTTAGCAAAGAGGCTTTTTTGATGGGATCTCCGGCAGCTTCTTTCAGCAATAAATTCGCCTTAAAACGAATAAAGTCGATGGCATTTTCCTCAATAAATTTTCGCACTTCCGTCGAACTGTTCGAACGTGCAAACGAATCAGGATCTTGACCTTTCGGCAACATCACAATTCTAACATTCAACCCCTCTTTCAAAATCATGTCGAGCCCGCGAGTCGAGGCTTTGACACCTGCATCATCGCTATCGTAGATCATCACAATGTTTTTTGTGTAGCGAGCAATAAGTTTGATTTGGTCTGTCGTTAGGGCGGTTCCCGAAGTTGCCACGACGTTTTCAACGCCGGCTTGATGCAACGAAATGACATCGGTATAACCCTCTACCAACAAACAGGCGTCTTGCTGAACAATCGCCGTTTTCGAAAAATATAAACCGTAAAGTACTTTGCTTTTACTGTAAATATCGCTTTCCGGCGAATTGATGTATTTGGCGGCTTTGGCTTTATCCGTGATTAACGTACGACCCCCGAAACCAATCGTTCGTCCGGAAAGATTGTGAATGGGAAACATCATGCGACCTTTGAAACGATCAAATAAAGTTCCATCATCTTTGCGAACACTCAATCCGGATTTAACTAAATAATCTACGTTGTAACCCTTGGTAATTGCGGTTTTTGAAAAGTTTTCCCATTCATCTAAACAATAACCGAGTTGAAATTTTTCGATAGTTACAGGCGTAAATCCACGTTCCCGAAAATATGACAAACCGATGGCACGCCCGTTATCGTTGTTGTTCAGAAGATCAACAAAATAATTTTTTGCAAATTCCGTTACATTAAACAAGCCTTCTCGCTCGTTCATTTGTTGAATCATTTCCGGCGTTTGTTCTTGCTCTTGAATCGGAATACCGTACTTTTTAGCCAAATACCGCAAGGCTTCGGGATAAGTAAAATGTTCGTGTTCCATCAAAAAAGTAACAGCATCTCCACCTTTTCCACAACCAAAACATTTGAAGATATTTTTTGCCGTATTGACGTTGAACGACGGAGTTTTTTCGTTATGAAACGGGCACAAACCAATTTGATTCACGCCGCGTTTTTTGAGCGACACAAATTCTCCAACGACCTCGTCAATACGGGCAGTTTCGATGATGGCTTGGGCTGTTTCCTTAGGTATCATGGTTGAGTGAAATAGTGTGGTGCAGCGTCATTTTCATTATTTATTTGGTTGCTATTGTTTCGATTTCCACAAGCACTCCCAACGGTAATTTCTGCACAGCGTAGGCTACTCGTGCGGGAGGATTCGTTGAATAATATCTCCCATAAACTTCATTCATCGTTGCAAAATTATCCATTGTACTGAGTAAACAGGTTGATTTTACAACGTTTTCGAACGTGTATCCGGCTGCGTTCAAAATGGCTCCGATGTTTTTTAGCACTTGTTCGGTTTGTTCGAAAATGCCTCCCTCCACAACTTGTCCGGTCTCAGGATTAACGGGAAGTTGTCCGGAAATATACAAGGTTCCGTTGGCTTCAATCGCCTGACTATACGGTCCGATAGCCTTTGGTGCGTTTGATGTGTTGATGATTTTTTTCATAGTATTTTCATTAAAAATAATTATCCATTTCTCGATGTGTTTTTGATCGGTCGTATTTCATAACATCTCCCAACATACTTGAATTTAGCCGGATTCCGAAACTCCATTGCCGGAAATCTCCGAACGGAGTCCAAGAAAAATTCATACTCCAACAATGTAAATCACGAGCAATTTGGAACGTGGTGGTAGCTAGTTTTTTTGACTTGAAATCGAATCCCGAAATGAACGAAATTTTCCATTTTTCGGTTAAGTCCAAACTTCCGCTAAACGATAAGGTTTGCAAGATCCGGCGATTGTACTTACTCCAAGTCGGATCGCCTGTGATGGGATATCCCCAGATATTTTCATATCGGTACCCCGGAGCATAACTGTTGTTGTATCCAATGGTGTAACTGATATTCAACGACCATTGCGGACCAAAAGCCGCAGATTGTTCAAAAATTTCGCCGGTGCCGGGAGTTGTTTGCTCAGTGTTTTCCTCTCGTTTTTTAGAACTAAACGACCAGCTCAATCCGGTGCTCATACTTTCGGATTCTACCAATAAAAATTTATTGCTGGCTTGCCAAATAAATGTGTTGTAAGAACGGTTGTTCGAATCTCTTGCATAGAGCGAAAATCGGGCGTTGTAAACGAGATTGAGATTTCTGAAAAGTGTTGTTGATGCTGTTAAACTAATCGGTCCCCAATTCAAAGAATCTGCTGCTAAATTATACCATGTTGAAAGTTGTAAACGATCGATCAATTTGACTTTTCGCTCTCCTCTAACGGTGTCGCTTCGATCACGAACTTTCATTTCAAAATTATTACTGAGACCAAAATTGATACTTCCGCTTTTGGTTGCGGTAGGATGTCCGCCCGGACTTCCGGAATAGATATTGTAGCGTTGCCAATTTCCTCTGCTATCTTGATACTCGTCCCAACCGTTGATAAGTTCTCCGTTACGTTCAACAAAATCCGGACTAAACGAAAATCCGACACTTGGATTCATCACATGTCGAAACGCCCGAATCAGACCGCGTTTGAATTGAACCATACCAAATAATTGTGTGCTGAATGATGTACTGTAATTGTAACTTCGGGTTGCGAAAAATCCATATTCCGTGCGGAGTATAACATTATCGCGAATTATCGAATCGTAAAGAAGAATTTCATTGGTTTCCGGATCCATTACACTGACAAGAGTTGTTTCCGAACCTCTGTAATTAGCCTTAAAATTCCAGTGTTCGGAGAGTTGCACTCCATGAGTCCAATTGATTTTTCCGTTCATCAGTTTGATATTCACATCCATCGGAATGTTGTGTCTAACGCCGTTTTGCATCTCTCTCAATGTGGTTTGCGTCCAAAACGAACTATCGTTTCCTCTCGCTTGATTATTCGCACTCATCGAATATTTCAACTGGAAACTTTCATACCATTTCGGATTTCCTTTGCGAACTTTTCGTTGAAACGGATAAATCGGATTCATCGAAAAAGTTAAGGACGGGAACGTTGCACTAATGTCGCCGGTACCCATATTGTAGTTCATGTTTGCCGTTGCCGAAAGATTAAAACGATTGGCAATTCGCAATTGATAAGCGATATTCGAATTGGATTGATTATCGAACCGATCGTTGAGATTCGAACTATAACTTTGAGATGCTCGGTTAAAATAATTTACACCGGCAGAAAATGTGCTGTTTTGATTGGCTTTTGGATCTTGTGAATGGTTCCAGCCGACACGCATCGTTCGGGATCTCGAAAAACTCGGAGTCTCTCTCTCTCCACTTGCTGCTTCTCCGATTTCAAAGTTGAGTCTGCCGTTGTACTTGTAACGCTTTGCATATTGAACCGTATTTCGCACCGCCCATTCACCACGCATATAAATATCTCCCTCGATTCGCCAATCCAAATGATCGTTGATTCCCCAGTAAAATCCGCCACCTCGAAGAAAAAATCCTTGATTTTGATTGGAACTTTCGCCGTAAGTCGGAATGAGAATTCCCGAAGTGTATTTGCTTGTGTTTGGAAATAATCCGAACGGTAAAACCAAAGGAGTTGGCACATCATTCAAGAATAACATCGTTCCACCTGTAACCACTTTGTCGCTGGGAATAATTTTCGCACGACGTGCTACAATGTGAAAGTGCGGGTGTTCCAAGTCGCAAGTTGTAAAACGTGCACGTTGCACAAACGCACTGTTGTCGGGCAATTTTTTCACAATATCACCGTGAATCAACATTTCGTCCTCTTGCGTTATGATATTTTTGATACGTGCTTTTTGAGTTGCCAGATTGTAAGTCATTTCGCGGGCTTCAAACGATTGCTGGTCGTCTTTGAAAAAAGGTCGGTCGACTTCTTTTCCGAGTGAATCTAATTTTGGGAAAGCCGTTAATTCGTCTCTATCGAAATGCACTTCGATTTTTGCAGCGGTTAGCTCAATATCGTTGTAATTGATTTGTGCTTTTTCGAAAAGATGAACCGTATTACTTCTTAAATCGAAAAAAAGCGAATCGGTGGCTTTGAAGTCAATTCTACTATCAATTGCCGATGGAGAGCGAGGGGAGAGAGGTATTGAGTCTGTTGATTTTTCAGCAGGTTCATGGGTTTCGACAGTAGAATTTGAAGGAGTTTGAACAGGATCTGCAATAACTTGCTCGCCAAGAGTAGCTCCGCTTCGTTGAGTAACTCCACCTCGCTGAATCGTCCCGCCTCGTTGAGCGAAACCAACCGAACTTCCGCTCAAAAGCAGTATTAAAAGTATTGATATTGAAATTTTTCTCGACAAATTTGTACTTTTGATATAGATGTAATTAACCTACAAAGGTACGAAAAAAAAACGAAATTTCAAAAAACTTTATTTTTTTTTACTAAAATTTTGGTCATTTCAAAAAAAATTCGTATCTTTGCACTCCCAAATTTTGAAAAGCATAGCGTTATGGCAAAGAAAATCAAAGAAGCACGAATTCAAGTAATCCTCGAATGCACTGAGCACAAGACCAGCGGACTGCCCGGTACATCTCGCTACATTACTACGAAAAACAAAAAAAACACTCCCGACCGTTTGGAGATTAAAAAGTACAATCCGATCATGAAAAAAATGACGGTTCACAAAGAAATCAAATAATTTAAGATATGGCAAAGAAAGCAGTTGCAACATTGAGAACCACCGGAGCCGGCAAGAATTTTGCCAAAGTGGTGCGTGTAGTAAAATCACCGAAAACAGGTGCTTATACTTTCAAAGAAGATACCGTCCCAAGTGAGGACGTGAAAGCCTATTTTGCAAAAAAATAGGTATTCTTGTAAATTAAAACTCACAAAAGCCTCATCTTTGGGGCTTTTTTTATACTTAAACCCATGGGAATTTTTAATTTTTTTTCCAAAGAGAAAAAGGAAGACCTTCAACACGGATTGGACAAAACCAAAACGTCGGTCTTTTCCAAATTAACGAAGGCAATCGTCGGAAAGTCGCACGTGGACGACGATGTGTTGGATAATTTGGAGGAAGTTTTGATCACGTCGGATGTCGGCGTAGCAACGACCTTGAAAATTATCGAACGTATTCAAAAACGTGTAGCAAAAGACAAATATGTCAGCACGAGCGAATTGAATCAGGTTCTTAAAGATGAGATTGCAAGTTTGTTAAGCGAATCCGGTGAAACGGATTTTTCGTTAACGAAAAATCCGCAACCCTACGTTATTATGGTGGTTGGTGTGAATGGTGTTGGAAAAACCACCACCATCGGAAAACTTGCCTATAAATTCAAACAAGCCGGACACAGCGTGATTCTCGGTGCTGCCGACACGTTTCGTGCTGCTGCGATTGACCAACTTAAAATTTGGGCAGACCGTGTAGATGTGCCGATTGTGGCACAAGATATGGGCAGCGACCCTGCATCGGTGGCATTCGATACGCTGAAATCCGCCATAGCCAAGCAATCCGACGTGGTCATTGTTGACACGGCAGGACGTTTGCACAACAAAGTGAATTTGATGAACGAACTTTCGAAAATCAAAAACGTGATGCAAAAAGTGGTGCCCGACGCACCACACGAGATTTTGTTGGTGCTTGATGCCTCAACCGGACAAAACGCTGTGGAGCAAGCCAAGCAATTTTCCGCCGCGACGGAAATCAACGCACTTGCTCTAACCAAACTCGATGGAACCGCCAAAGGCGGCGTGGCTATTGGCATCTCGGATACTTTGAAAATCCCCATCAAATACATCGGGCTCGGCGAAAAAATGACCGACCTGCAGATTTTTGACAAGACAGAATTTGTAAACACCTTGTTTGAGTAACGTAATCTCAAAATTTTTTGTATCTTTGCAAAATGAATATCCCGCTTGCTGAACAACTTCGTCCTAAAAAATTGGAGGATTATATTGGTCAAAAACATTTGGTCGGTGAGGGTGCGGTGTTGCGAAAAGCGATTGATAGCGGACGGATTCCGTCGATGA
>WRKV01000106.1 GCA_009777915.1 Bacteroidales bacterium
CGACGGTTGCGGGAGCACGACAGCAACAATCAATACTAGTGGCAAGCATATAGTGTTACCCACAACAGGCTGCGATTTTGTTACTCCGGAAAGAAACCGTGTAACCATAACTTCGGGAGGTCCCGTAACAACTGATGTGTGGACTATTCCGGCTCGTGCAGGTGTGGCAGCACAGACTTGGTCGGATCATGTGATCTCGCCGCAATGTAGTAACAGAACAGACTATAATGGTGGAGCAAATCCCAACTTTAATGTAGATTGCAGATACAACAGCACGCTTACCACGTTTCCGGGGCATTACTTTTCGTGGTGTGCGGTGATGAAATATATGGCGATTCTCTGTCCGGGTGACTGGCGAGTGCCTACAGTTGAAGATTTTCAAAATTTGCATACTCTTATGGGTGGCACCTTTCGCGATCCGTCCACAGCAGTCAACGATCAAAGTTATACGGATGGCTCTAATACGAATAACACCGCGAGCACGCACAATCCTCGCGGGGGTACTTGGGGAGGCTCTCGGTTTACTGCACTCGCGACGGATCTTACGGGTCCGTATTCGGTGTACTGGTCGTCGTCTGAGGGTTCTCCTTGGCTTGCGTTTTTCCTGCTCTACAATATATCAGGTGCGTGGCCTCAGGGCAACAACAGCTATAAGGATAGCGGCTTTGCTTTGCGGTGTGTGCGGGATGTGCCGTAGTGAATAGTGAATAGTAGGGGCGAGGCATTTATGAATTATGAATTATGAATTATGATTTATGAATGCGATCTGGCGAAGCGTTATCAATTATGAGGAGCGTAGCGACGAATACGTTACCGCAGGAAATGTCAGAGCGTAGCGGCGACGTATTTCCTGCAAGAGTTTTTTTGAATACTTTTTTTGCTCTCAAAAAAAGTATTGAAGAAAAGTTCAAAAAAAAATCGTATCTTTGCAAATTAAAACTCAAGAGATGAAAGAAAATTTTATAGAAAACGCCATCAAGGAAATTAAAGAAACGGTTGGAAACAAATCTGTGCTTTTAGCGTTAAGCGGAGGTGTTGATTCTGCGGTGTGTGCAGCACTTTTGCATAAAGCAATCGGACATCAATTGACTTGTGTTTATGTGAATCACGGGTTGATGCGTAAAAATGAATCCGAACAAATTATGTCGGTTTTCAAAGATGGCATGGGACTGAATCTGATTAAAATCGATGCGTCTGAAATGTTTTTGGAAAAACTCAAAGGCATTATAGATCCCGAAACCAAACGAAAAATTATCGGCGAAACGTTTATCAAAGTCTTTGAAAAATATGGCGAAGAACATGGTGCGGTTGATTTTTTGGCACAAGGCACGATTTATCCCGACATCGTTGAAAGTGGCAAAAACAAAGACGATGTCATCAAGAGTCACCACAATGTGGGCGGACTTCCAAGCGTGATAAAATTCGCCGGAATCATCGAACCTTTGAAAGATTTGTACAAAGATGAAGTTCGAGAAGTTGGATTAACATTGGGACTTCCTCCAAAAATTGTGATGCGACAGCCGTTTCCCGGACCAGGCTTGGGCGTAAGGGTTATCGGCGAAATCACAAAAGAAAAATTAGACATTCTTCGTGAAGCCGACCATATTTTTTGTACCGAAATTGAGAATGCGAATCTTGATATTTGGCAATATTCTGCAATCTTAACGAATCTGAAAACCGTTGGTATCAGGGACGGAAAGCGTAGTTACGAATATGTTTTGGCGTTGAGAGCCGTGTTGAGTAAAGATGCAATGACTGCAAAAATTGCTCATATTCCTTACGATGTTCTCGAACGTGCTGTTGAAAAAATTACGCAAAATGTTGTTGGTATAAATCGCGTGGTTTATGACATCACATCAAAACCACCTGCAACCATTGAATGGGAATAAAAAAAACGATTTATTTTCGAGTTTGATACAACGGAGTCGGGTATTTTCCGGTAAAGCATGCTGCACAAAGTTCGCTGCGATTAGTGGCTTTGTAAAGCGATTCTTCCGAGAGATACATCAACGAATCCACACCAAGATTCGCTCTAATTTCTTCAATATCTTTCAAACGAGCACTTATCAATTCGTCGTACGTAGTGGTCTCAACACCGTAGTAACACGGGTGATTCATCGGAGGACTTGCAATTCGCAGATGCACTTCTTTTGCACCTGCTTGTTTCAACATTCCAACGATTCGCTTGACGGTTGTTCCGCGAACAATTGAATCATCAATCAAAGCAACGCGTTTGTTGTTGACAATACTTCGAACTGCGGACAATTTCATCTTGACACCTTTTTCACGCAAAGTTTGAGAAGGCTGAATAAATGTTCTGCCGACATATTTATTTTTGATCAATCCCATTTCGTACGGAATCCCGCTCTCTTCGCTGTATCCGATGGCAGCACTCAGGCTCGAATCGGGAACACCAATCACAATATCCGCATCAACGGGTGCTTCTTGAAACAATAATTTTCCTGTTTTTTTGCGAAAAGAATGAACATTCTGACCTTCTATATCGCTGTCGGGACGGGCAAAGTAGATATATTCCATTGCACACATATGGTGGCGTTTGAATTTAGAATAATCCACACTTGTCAAACCATTTTTATCAATCACAACAATCTCGCCCGGCTCAACATCTCTGATGAAAGTCGCACCCACCACATCAAACGCACACGTTTCACTACTCACAACATAACCACCGTTGAATTTTCCTAAAGAAAGTGGTCGAAGTCCGTGTTTATCGCGGATTGCGTACAGTTTGCTTGCAGTCATAATGAGAAACGAAAACGCACCTTCCATCATATTTAATGCATCAATAATATGATAAAGTCGGTCGCGACTATCGTTATCTTTTTTGATGAGATGAGCCAGAATTTCGCTGTCCGACGTAGAATGAAACAAACTTCCCTTATCCTCCAAGTATTTTTTCAGTTGTTTCGAATTGACTAAACTTCCGTTGTGTGCCAGTGCAAAATCGCCTGTACTGTGCATAAACAGAAGGGGTTGAACATTACTGAGACCATCGCCGCTATTTGAGGAATAAAGAACGTGCCCTATCGCCATATCGCCATCGAGCGTAGCAAGTTTTTTTTCATTGAATACTTCCGTAACTAAACCTTCGCCTTTTATGCGTTTGAATTCACGGTTGTTCACACGTGCAATCCCGCATCCCTCTTGACCTCTGTGCTGTAACGCATGTAAGCCGTAATACGTGAGCGTAGCGGCATCATGCACATTGAATGTGCCAAAAATACCGCATTCCTCGTTTAATTTTCTATCGTTGATTATGGTCATTTTTTTATTTGGTCAAGCGTTTCAAAATTTCTTCGTATGCCTCTTTCACTTTTCCCAAATCCCTACGGAAACGGTCTTTATCTAATTTCTCATTCGTTTCGATATCCCAAAAACGACATGTATCCGGACTGATTTCATCAGCCAAAACAATTTCGCCGTCAAGCGTTTTTCCGAATTCAATTTTGAAATCGACCAATGTAATATCCAAATTTTTGAAAAGAGCAATCAAAATTTCGTTGATTTTACGCGTCATGTTGTACATGATTTCCAATTCCTCGTAGGTCGCAGTTCCCAACGCCACAGCGTGATGATCGTTGATCAGCGGATCGCCCAACTCGTCTTTTTTGTAGCAAATATCAATAATCATGTTGTTCGGTTTCGTTCCTTCCGGAATATCAAGGCGTTTCGCCATCGAACCTGCGATGATATTTCGAACAATAAATTCCAATGGAAAAATTTTCACAACACGGCAAAGTTGATCGCGTTCGTTCAGTCTTTCGATGAAATGAGTTTTGATTCCCGCTGTGTGGAGTTTCTCGAAAATGATAGATGATATTTTATTATTGAGCAATCCCTTTTCGTTGATAGACGCCTTTTTCACGTTGTTGTAAGCCGTTGCATCATCTTTGTAATGAATCACGATAAGGTCGGGATTTTCAGTTTTGTAAACTTGTTTTGCTTTGCCCTCGTAGAGCATTTCTAATTTTTCCATACATATAGTGTTTAGTCGTTTGCTTTTTGAAAATACTTTACTGCATTGCTGAAAATATCTTGCGTTTTATTGCCATCGATATTTTTGAACAGATTGTTTTCATAACGTTCGGAATGTCCCATTTTTCCAAGGATTTGACCGTTCCGACTGACAAGCCCTTCTATCGCAAACATTGAGCCTGCGGGATTGTAAGGCGATTCGGTAGTGATATTTCCATCAAGGTCGATGTATTGAAAAACCACTTGTCCGTTAGCAAAAAGTTCAGATGCCATTGGTTCGTTCACTACAAATTTTCCTTCACCACAACTTACGGCAACCGAATGTTCATCGCCCAAATTAAATCCGCTCAACCATGGTGAATTTACGGACGATACACGTGTTCTCACCATTTGTGACACATGACGATTGATGTCGTTTTTGAAAAAAGTCGGTGAATCTTTTGTAACCATTCCTAATGTTCCGTAAGGCAAAAGCCCTGATTTTACAAGGGCTTGAAAGCCATTTCCGATTCCTAAAATCAAACCGCCCCGCTCAATGAGTTTGTGAATTTCATCAGCAATAATCGGATTATTCAACACATTCACGATGAATTTCCCACTTCCATCGGGCTCATCTCCGCCTACAGAACCGCCACAAAGCACAAAGATATGACATTGATCGATGTGGTTTTTCATCTGTTCGATGGAGTGAGAAATATCCTCGCTTTTAAGATTGCGAAATACCGTTGTAACAATATTCGCACCTGCTCGTTCAAACGCTTTCGCTGTATCGTAATCGCCGGTTGTTCCGGGAAAAATCGGTAAGTAGACGATAGGTTTTTTGACAGGTTTTCCTTTGTATTCAACGTTGGTTGTTTGGTGTGCAATATCAATGGAATTGTGTGTAACGGTTGCACATTTTTCGGGATAAACCGTTGCAAATTTTTCAGTGTTGGCTTGGTATAATTTATCCAACGAAATTTCTTCTCCGTTGATCACTAATCCTCCTTGATACGGCGTAGCCCCTAAGTAAATGGCGTTTTCAGGTATGTCAATAGATGATGACGATCGTGTTTGCACCAATATCGAACCATACGAATAATCAAACAATTCTTTTTCATCAATTTTAAGATTTGCACTGATATTATTTCCAAATGCCATTTTCGCCAAAGCCTCGCCAATACCACCCATTCCAATGGCGTATGCTGCCACGATTTTTTCTTCGTGAATATGTTTTGTAACAAATTCCCAATTCTTTTTCAGCTGCATGGTGTTAGGCATATAATTTTCGAGAGGCGTATGTTTGATAAGATAAATGTTGTGTCCGGCATCTTTAAATTCCGGACTTATCACCTTTCCTGCATCAACCGTAGTAATTCCGAATGCCACAAGCGTTGGTGGAACATTGATATGTTTATAGGTTCCGCTCATGGAATCTTTTCCGCCGATTGATGGAAGTCCGAGTGCAACCTGCATTTTCAACGCTCCGAGCAAAGCACTCAAAGGTTTGCCCCAAGTGCGTGTATCGTCGGTCATTTTCTCAAAATATTCTTGATATGAAAATCGCATATTTTCAAAATTTCCGCCTGCTGCAACGACTTTCGACACCGCTTCCACAACTGCGTAAGCCGCACCGTGGTAAGGACTCCATTCCGCAATAAACGGATTATAGCCGAATGCCATGATACTTGCCGTATCGGTATAACCGTTCAAAACAGGAATTTTTTGAACAGACACCTGCGTTTCCGTACGTTGTGTTTTTCCGCCAAACGGCATCAATACAGTGGAAGCACCCGCCGTTGAGTCGAACATTTCAATCATACCTTTTTGCGAAAGCACATTATCATCGCTAAGATTGTTCAACATTTTTTCCTCGATAGTCGTGCCTTCAATCGTTCGTGTAAACGGATTTTTCGCCTCCACTTTTCCGATGGTGGCTTTGGCAAAATGTTTCGCACCCGAACTGTCAATAAGATCACGAGATAAATCAACAACTAAATTTCCATGGTTATACATTCTCATTCTGCGCGAGTCTGTCACATCAGCAATATGTGTTACTTCCACATTTTCCTCTGCACAATATGTTTCAAATTCATTTTTATCTTTCGCCTCAATCACTACAGCCATGCGTTCTTGCGATTCGCTGATAGCAATTTCCATCGAATTTAATCCCGGATATTTGAGAGGCACACGATCTAAATAAATATCCAATCCATCTGTCAATTCACCGATAGCCACGCTAACACCACCTGCACCAAAATCGTTGGATTTCTTGATAAGTTTAGTAACTTCCGGTCTGCGATAAAGTCGAACCAAATTGCGTTCTGCCGGAGCATCACCTCGTTGTACTTCACTGCTGTACGACTCGTTTGATTTCGTGGTTTCCTTAGATGAGCCTACCGCTCCACCAACGCCGTCTCGTCCTGTGCGAGCTCCCAACATCAACACGATATCGCCTTTTGTTGGCGTTTCACGTTTGACGTTTTCTGCTTTGACGGCTGCTGCAACTGCCCCTAATTCCATACGTTTTGCAACATAACCCGGATGGAAAATTTCACGTGCATGCGTTGTTGCTGCGCCGATTTGATTGTTGTAGTTCGAGTTTCCCGCTGCGGCTTTTCTGCTGATCATACGTTGCGGAAGTTTACCTTCCAAGGTTTCGCCAATCGGTTTGTAAATATCGCCTGCACCGGTTACTCGTATTGCTTGATAAACATAACTTCGACCGGAAAGCGGATCGCGAATTGCACCGCCAACACAGGTGTTTGCACCACCAAACGGCTCAATCTCCGTAGGGTGATTATGCGTTTCGTTTTTGAACATCAACAACCATTTTTCAGGTTTCCCATCTACGTCCACGTTGATATAAATACTGCATGCGTTGGTTTCTTCGCTCACTTCCAAATCATCTAAAAACCCTTTCTCTCTAAGGTAACGTGCACCGATAGTTGCCATATCCATGAGACAAACGCTTTTGTTTTCCCGCTCCAATTCTTTACGCATATTGTGATAAAGTTGCAACGAATTTTGCAATTCGTTTTTGATGAAACTCTCGTCAATCGTGATTTCTGTGAGTTCCGTCATGAATGTTGTATGGCGACAATGGTCGCTCCAATAGGTGTCGAGAATTTTTAATTCCGTTTCATTCGGATCGCGATTTTCGGATTTGAAATACTTGACAACTTCACGCAAATCGTCAGCATTCATAGCCAATCCGTGTTCCTTACAATAGGTTTCCAATTCGTTTTCATTCAATGCTGAAAACCTTGTCAACACAGGAATAGGCGTGATTTCCGTATTTTCCGTATGACTTAATTCTGCAAGATTTTTTTCGCGAGATACCACCGCATTGATGTAATACTTTCGTATTTTTTTCAGGTCCGCATCGCTGAAATCATCATCGAAAATCAATAATCGTGACGTTTTCACATACACATCTGCCGAAGGCTCTATCAACTTCACACAATCCATCGCCGAACTTGCTTTTGGGTCGAATTGCCCCGGCAATTCTTCCACGACAAGATATTTTTTTTCGTTCAAATCACACGAATCCTCAACGATATCGGTTACGATATTTCCAAACACATTGTAACGGCTCTTTTCTAACAATTCGGGCGTAAATCCGAACAGATCGTAAACATTCAAAAGACGCAGATTTTTCAGTCCGAGTCCGAGGTTTTCATTAAATTCGTTTTGTAGGCTTTGGGATT
>WRKV01000107.1 GCA_009777915.1 Bacteroidales bacterium
CGATTTCGATGGTGGCTTTTGTGGCTTGCGGACTTTTAAGAATTGTTGCAAGCATATAAAGACCTTTTTCGGTAAATGCTTTGGGTCGGACGTAAGATTTCAAGCTTTCTTTTCTTAAATCATCTGATTTACTGCCACTTGTGAGTATCTGGTCGAAATTTTCGACCGGATGTTTAGAATTGTTTGATTTACTGCGACTTGTGGGTATCTGGTCGAAATTTTCGACCAGATGCTTGGAATTGCCTGATTTATCGCTGTTTGCAATAATAAACGCCCTCCGATCGTTCCATTCCTGCTTGGACAATTCGAAAACATATCCCTCAGGAAATTTGTTCGGATTGTTCCGAATGGCTTCATTAACACGCTTTGTTTCTACGTCATAAAGCACAGCAACGTCGCTGTCCAAAATAACGCTTTGATTTCTGATTGTGATGATTTTGTTGCTGACATGGTCATCGATGTTGATAAGTTCATTCATAATTTTACAAATTTTTGGGTTAATAATTTGCAAAGTTACAAATCAAATCAACGCCAATCGAAAATTTTAAGTTAAAAAGTGTTAAATCTTAAAAATTTTTAACTAAAATCGCTGAACTATTAGAAAAATCAATACGTTCTTAAAACAAAAAACACACCGAATTTCGATGATTTTTTTCCGAAATGTTAAAATTTGGGTTGAATATATTTTTTCAACATTAAAAAAAAATAATAAAAATAAAAAAAAATTCGTATCTTTGCACCACGATTAACAAAAAAAAACGATGATAAATAATTTAGGACTCCCAAACACGATCTTCAATCAATTCATTAGCGAGTTGAGAGAGGAGACGATTCAAAAAGACCGTATGCGTTTTAGAAAAAACTTGCAACGCATCGGTGAAATTTTTGCTTACGAAATCAGCAAAACCATGAACTACAAACCTCGCGAAGTGGTTACTCCGCTGGGGACGAAAATCATGAATTTGCCCGCCGAACAACCTGTTGTCTGTTCGATTCTCAGAGCTGCCGTGCCACTGCACGACGGCATTTTGAGTTATTTTGACCATGCCGACAACGGATTTATTTCGGCGTATCGCAAACATGAAAAAGATGGCGAAATTTCTATTCGGGTCGACTATTTGGCAACACCCGAAATCGAAAACAGGGAACTGATTTTGTGCGACCCCATGCTCGCAACAGGCTCATCTATGCTTGCAGCATATCAGGCTCTTTGCGATCTCGGAAAGCCCAAACATACTCATATTGTAGCGATTGTGGCACATCAAGATGCTATTGATTTTCTGCAAAAAAATATCTCTCCCAAAGACTTTACGCTTTGGGTTGGAGCCATTGATGAGGAACTGACTCCACAATCCTACATCGTTCCCGGATTGGGCGATGCAGGCGATTTGGCGTTTGGTCCTAAAATACAAAACTAAAAAAAATTTGGCTATGCCAATTTTTTTTTGTATCTTTGCAACCCCAAATAGTAAAAAAAACATAAAAAAACATAAAAAGCCATGCAAAATAAAGGAGCTATTAGATTTTTTGCAATCATTTTTGCCTTAATTTGTGTGTACCAATTGTCGTTTACATTGGTTACACGCAATGTTGAAAAACGTGCCGCAACATTCGCTACATCTGCAGCCGTTCAAGCCGAAGCGAGAGAACTCGCACAAGGCGATCCCGTTAGCGAAATGTTTATTTTTGATTCGTTGGTTGCCTCACGAACCCAGTATTTTTTGGATTCGATGGCAAATCAAGTGGTGTTCAACATCGGAATTCGTCAGTACTCGTTTAGAGAGGCGAAAGAACGTGAAATCAATCTCGGTCTCGACCTTCGTGGTGGTATGAACGTGATGATGGAAGTGTCTACTATGGACGTGGTGAAAGCCTTAGCCGGACACAGTCCTGATCCCACGTTCGTAGCCGCCATCGAACGAGCAATCGAAAAAAACAAAGTTACTCCCAACACGGATTTCGTGACCATGTTCGCGGAAGCGTGGAGAGAAATCGACCCGAACGCCTCAATGGCTGCGATTTTCAGCTGGGAAATGAAAACCATCACCGCAAACGCGACGAACGAAGAAGTGATTAGAGCCATTCGCGAGGAAACACGCGGTGCATTCGATCGCACGTTCCAAATCCTGCGTCAGCGTATCGACAGATTCGGCGTGGCACAACCCAACATTCAAAAATTAGCGAGAACCGAACGTATTCTCATCGAATTGCCGGGTGTAAAAGAACCGGAACGTGTTCGCAAACTTTTGCAAGGAACGGCACAACTCGAATTTTGGGAAACGTTTACCTTTTCGGAAATCGCACAGAATTTAATTGATGCCAACGAATACTTAGCCTCTATTTCCGCAAGAGATTCGGAAATCGACGAATTGATTGGTGTTACTCACGTGGAACCTAACGAAGAACCACAAGACGAGGACGACTTCGCAAGCTTGCTCGGCGATGAATCTTTGGGCATGGACGACCAAAACCTTTCCAGCGAAGAATGGCGTCATAGAAATCCGTTGTTTGCCGTGTTGATTCCGGAATTGGGCAACGAATTTGAACGCGGAAATGAGCCTGTTGCAGGCTACGCCTTTGTCAAAGATATTCCGGCGGTAAACATTCTTTTAGAACGAGCAGCAAGCAGAATGCCGAGAAATATCAGATTCGTTTGGAGTGCAAAACCTTTGCCGGGCTCGGATTTATATCAACTCCTTGCTTTGAGAGTGAATACGCGCGACGGACGTGCTCCGCTTACGGGTGAAGTGGTTACAGACGCTCGTCAAGATTATAGTCAGCACGGTGCTGTTGAAATTTCTATGGCAATGAACAGCGAGGGTGCAAAAATCTGGAAAAATTTGACCGGTGCTAATGTTGGACGTGCAGTTGCCATCGTTTTGGACGATATGGCTTATTCATGGCCTAAAGTAAATGCTGAAATTTCTGGCGGACGTTCAAGCATTACAGGTCAGTTTACCGTTGCAGAAGGACAAGACTTAGCAAACATTCTAAAAGCCGGTAAATTGCCTGCTCCTGCACGAATTGTGCAAGAAGCGGTGGTTGGACCATCACTTGGACAACAGGCAATCAAAGCGGGATTTATGTCTTTTTTCGTGGCGTTTATCATCGTTTTGGTTTACATGCTCTTTTTCTACAACAAAGCGGGAATCGTGGCAAACGTGGCACTCATCACCAACGTCTTTTTCTTGTTCGGCGTTTTAGCATCGTTAGGAGCGGTACTCACCCTGCCGGGAATTGCGGGTATAGTCCTCACGTTGGCGATGGCAATTGATGCAAACGTGATTATCTACGAACGTATCAAGGAAGAACTTCGCAACGGAAAAGGCTTGAGACTCGCCATTGCCGACGGTTACAAAGCCTCGTACTCTGCGATTTTAGATGCGAATATCACATCGTTATTAACGGCGATTGTACTTTATACTTTCGGAACAGGTCCGATTCAAGGTTTTGCAACCATTTTGATTATCGGTATCTGTACGTCGCTGTTTACGGCTATTTTCATCACACGTTTAGTGATTATTTGGATGTTGGATAGAAATATGGAAGTAACGTTCGATACGGCTCCTGTGAGAAATTTCTTGAAAAATACCAATTTCGATATTCTCGGATTGAAAAAGTATTCGTATTGGATTGCCGGAGTTTTGTTGGTGGCATCGCTTACATCGCTTGCTACTCGCGGACTTAACTTAGGTATCGATTTCCAAGGCGGACGTACTTACGTGGTTCGTTTCGATCAAAATGTGAATACACAAGACCTTCGAAACGCCCTCGAAAATCAATTCGGACAAGCACCGGAAGTGAAAACATTCGGTCCGTCGAATCAAGTGAAAATTACTACCAAATACATGATCAACGAAGTTGGAATGGGTGTGGATTCTTTGGTTGCCAATAAAATTTTCATGGGAACAGCACCGTTTTTCAGCGATCCGATTTCGGAGGAAGACTTCCGTAGCGATCACCCCGGAAAAATGCTCGGACAAATGAGTTCGGAAATGGTCGGACCAACGATGGCGACCGACATTATGCGTGCTGCCGTGATTGCGATTCTTTTTGCTCTTTTGATTAATTTTACCTATATTGCGATTCGATTCAGAAAATGGCAGTTCGGTTTGGGTGCAACGGCTGCATTGCTCTATAATGCTGTGATTGCATTGGGTGTGTTCTCAATGTTCTACACGATTATGCCATTCTCGATGGAAATTGATCAAGCCTTTATTGCGGCGATTTTGACGGTAATCGGGTATGCCTTGAACGACACGATTATCATCTTCGACCGTATTCGTGAAAACATCGGTTTATATCCGAAACAACCGCTGAAACAGCAGATGAATAGTGCATTCAACAGCACATTATCCAGAACGTTCAACACCTCAATGTCGACTATTTTGGTGCTCTTGATGATTTTCATCTTTGGCGGTGAAGTGATTCGCGGATTTACGTTTGCGTTGATGTTCGGGGTTGTGATCGGAACGCTTTCGACTTGGTTTATTTCCTCGCCGATTGCCTACGACACGATAGAACGTTTCACACGAAAAAAACAAAAATAATTTGAAAAAGGGCGATGTTTAGTCGCCCTTTTTTTATGTTATACCATCAGAAAATCCATGCGTTTTTTAGCTAAATCAACGTTTTGGACTTTGATGTTAACCTTGTCGCCAAGCTTGTATTGTGTGCCGTAACGGCGACCGATTACTTGATAATTATCCTCATCGAGATAATAAATATCGTCGTGAAGTGTTTGTAAAGACACCATGCCTTCGCATTTGTTGCCTTCGATTTCTACGAAAATTCCATACTTGCTCACACCCGAAATCACACCGGGAAAAACCTCTCCAATGCGGTCTTTCATAAATTCTGCCTGTTTGTATTTGATGGATAAACGTTCGGCATCGACGGCTTTTTTTTCCATTTTCGAACAGTGTTCGCAATACGCCTCATATTCCGCTTGATCTACAGACGACTGATTGTCCAAATAACGTTCGAGTAAGCGATGAGTCATCACGTCCGGATAGCGACGAATGGGCGAAGTAAAATGCGAATAGTGCGGAAATGCCAAGCCGTAATGTCCAATGTTTTCGGTGGAATAACAGGCTTTGCTCATCGTGCGAATGGCGATGGTTTCGATCATCGTTTCTTCGCCTTTTCCGGCGATATTTTTGAACAGATTATTGAACGAAGTCGCCAAATCCGAACGTTTTCCGGTTTTCATTTTATAGCCGAGTTTGTTAACAAATTGCACGAATGTTGCCAATTTTTCGGCATTCGGTTCGGCATGCACCCGATACACAAACGTCTTGGCTTTCGTGGGTTTTCCGCGTTGCGACATTTGATCTTTGTTGCGTCCGACGAATTCCGCGACATATTTATTGGCAAGCAACATAAATTCCTCAATCAACCAATTGGCTTCTTTGCTTTCCTTGACGTAAACGCCGATTGGACGGGCTTCTTCATCTAATTGAAATCGCACTTCTGTGGAATGGAAATTAATTGCACCGGTCTCGAATCGCCTTTTACGTAAGCGTTCCGCAAGTTTGTGAAGTGGTAAAATTTGTTCGGCACAATCGCCCGCTCCGGTGTCAATCACGTCTTGAGCCTCCTCGTAGGCGAATCTGCGAGTGCTCCGAATGGCGGTTTTTCCAAACCAAGAATTAACAACCTGTGCTTTTTCATTCATTTCAAAAACGGCGGAAAAAGTGAGTTTGTCCTCGTTTGGACGTAGCGAACACACGCCGTTGCAAAGTTTTTCGGGCAACATCGGAATGGTTCTGTCTACGAGATAAATCGACGTTCCACGATCGTATGCCTCTCGGTCTAAAATCGAATTCGGTTGCACATAATGCGACACATCGGCAATATGAACACCCACTTCGAAATGACCGTTTTCTAACGTTCGAAACGACAATGCATCATCAAAATCCTTGGCATCTGCGGGGTCAATCGTTATGGTTGGAATGCCTCTAAAATCGCGGCGTTTGGCAATTTCCGACTCAGGAATTTGCGTTGGTATTTTTTCAGCCTCATCTTCCACATGTTTGGGAAAAAACAGCGGGAAATCCAGCTCCGCCAAAATGGATTGCATCTCCACATTATTCTCGCCCGGATTGCCCAAAACCATGACGATTTCGCCGGTCGGATTGTTCATTTGTTTAGGCCAATCGGTGATTTTGGTCAACACTTTTTGCCCATCTTTCGCAAGCCCAATTTCATCTTTCGGAATAAAAATATCCGTGCCGTTATTGTCGACAATAACCATCGCATATTTCGGGAAAATCCGCAAAACGCCGACAAAATTTTCTTTATGACGTTTAACAATTTCGATGATTTTGCCTTCCAAGCGTTTGCCTTTGCGTTGCGGAAACAGGGCAACTTTCACCAAATCGCCGTTCAACGCATGATTGGTGTTGTTTGAGCCCACAAAAATATCGTCCATATTTTCGTCTTGCGGCAAAATATAGGCTTTTCCGGTGGATTTCATGTCGACCGTTCCCAAAATCACGGATTTCGGTTCATTTTCGACCACATAATTCGGATTCAGTTTATATTTTCCACGTTTTTGTTCCAACAAAATTTGCTGTTCGGCTAATTCCAAAATGAGAGCAGCGATATGTTGACGACCAGCTTTGTCGCCAATACCTAAGCGAGCAGAGATTTGCTTTTGATTAAACGCATCAAACGGGTGCTTTGCAAAAAACCGAAGTAGTTGGGATTTCATAAGATTTTTTTTTGCAAAGATACGAAAAAAAATTTAAAAATCTGAAAAAAAATTGCTCAAACAAAATAAAAACCGTATCTTTGCAAAACATAAAATCATCGTCGAACGAAAATAATAAAAACTAAAAAATATGAAACCAACCTTATTTTCACTCATCTTTTTGTTGACATCACTATGTCTTTACAGTCAAAACAACCAACAACTACCTGCATTTCCGGGTGCCGAAGGCTGGGGAATGTACGCCAAAGGCGGTCGTGGCGGCATCGTGTTGGCAGTAACCAATTTGAACGATGATGGTCCCGGAAGTTTTCGCGAAGCGGTGATGAATCCCAATCCGCGTATTGTGATTTTCAAGGTTTCGGGTACGATTGAGTTGCAATCGGAATTGAAAATTACATCGCCTTACTTGACGATTGCCGGACAAACAGCTCCCGGCGATGGGATTTGTCTGAAAAATTATCCTTTGGAAATTTTCAATACACACGATATTGTGGTGCGATTTATACGCATACGTCCCGGAATTGGCTCCGGACGGAAAGGCTCTGAATTAGACGGTATCGAAATCCGCAATTCGTCGCATGTGATCATTGATCACTGCACGGTAAATTGGACCAATGACGAGGCAGTAAACAATTGGCATGGCGGACGTTTTATCACGTTCCAATGGTGCATCATTGCCGAACCTCTTAACCAATCCGTTCACGAAAAAGGGGCACATGGCTACGGTGCGTCCATAGGTGGTTTC
>WRKV01000108.1 GCA_009777915.1 Bacteroidales bacterium
TGTAACTTTTGAATGCTTGGAGAAAGGTAGTTTTTTGCATTTGTAAAAAATGTTTTTTGCAAAGATACGAAATTTTTTTGAACTTTTCTTAATACTTTTTTTGAGAGCACAAAAAGTATTCAAAAAAACTCTTTGCAGGAAATACGTCGCCGCTACGCTCTGACATTTCCTGCGATAACGTATTCGTCGCTACGCTCCTCATAGTGTTTTACGCTTCGCCCTTACTATTCACTAATCACTATTCACTCTTGGGCGAGGCATGCCTCGCCCCTACTAATCACTATTCCCTAATTTTCGTGGGGTTATTAACAATTTGCGAAAGTTTTCAACATTTTAACACTTTTTAACAAAAAAAATATACGAAAATCAGGGGGGTGAGCGTTATATATATGTGAGGCGTGAACTGTGAACCGTGAAAATGAAAAATGAAACCATTAAAACATAAAAAATTATGAAAAAAATTAGTGTGCAAAACACTGAAATCACAGTGATCACAGTAGAAAATGAAGACTACATCTGCTTGACAGACATTGCTCATAGTCAAATGGAAGAACACATCATTATCAAATGGCTCAGTCTAAAAGGTACGATTGAATACATCGGGGAGTGGGAAGCATTGTTCAATCCTGATTTTAATTGTACCGAATTCGGTACAATTAGAAATGCGGCAGGTAGTAGTAATTTTGTTCTTTCTGTCAAGCAATGGATTCAAAAGACAAACGCAATCGGGATTACCGCTAAAGCAGGGCGTTACGGCGGGACGTACGCTCACAAGGATATTGCATTGCATTTTGGCATGTGGATAAGTCCGCGATTTCAGTTGTTATTAGTCAAGGAATTCCAACGCCTTAAACAAGACGAACAGAAAGCCTTAGGTTGGTCTGCCAAACGTGAATTGGCGAAAATCAACTACCATATTCACACCTCTGCCATCAAGCGAAACCTTATCCCCACAGAACTTTTATCACAACAAATATCCTTTATTTATGCTGACGAGGCGGATGTTTTGAATGTTGCCCTTTTCGGAATTACTGCCAAACAGTGGCGGGATAGAAACCCCGAAAAAGGCGGAAACATGCGGGATTACGCCTCAATCAACGAACTGATTTGTCTTTCGAATATGGAGAATCTGAATGCTGTTTTTATCAACGAGGGCTTGTCGCAAAAAGAACGACTAATCAAACTAAACCACATCGCCATTCAACAAATGCAAATTTTGCTGGGTGTGGAGAATCGGAGGTTATTGAATTAACCAAAAAACCGCCGGTGTGAATCCGTAGGGGCGTATTGCATACGCCCTCGTTGGCGATTGTGGCAAATGCAACCGTAGGGGTCAAAAATTTTCGACCCCTACAATTCACCGTTCAACCTAATTATCCCTCACACAGCGCAGCGCGAACCCGCTACTCTTGTCGTAGTCGTACAGGGCGACATACGCCGGATTGTAGTGCTGGGTGTACGCATGCGATCCGTAACTCTCTGAGAACGACCAGTAGTACGAGCCCGCATTCGTGGGATTGCCCGAGAACCCAGTAAACCGAGAGCCTCCCCAAGTTCCTCCACGAGGAACATGTGTTGTCGCAGTATTATCCTGATTAGTGCCGGAAGTGTAAGATTGTTCATTAATTGCTGTGGACGGATCGTGACTATCCATCCAACCAGTGCCACCCATCAGAATATTCAAATTAAGAAAATCTTGTACAGTAGGAATTCGCCAAGTACCCGGACAAAGGATATCAGCATACTTCCTCACCGCACACCACGAAAAGTAGTGCCCCGGAAATGGAATTTCGTCACTGTTTCTACAGTCCACATCAAAGTTAGGATTTGACCCACCATTGTAGTCTGTTTTGTCACATGGTGGCGAAACAACCAAATCCGACCAAGTCTGTGCTGCCACACCTGCACGAGCCGGAATAGTCCACACATCAGTTGTTACGGGACCTCCCGAAGTGATGGTTACGCGGTTTCTTATCGCTGCAACAAAATCGCAACCTCCTGGGGCCACAATATGTTTTCCGCTGATATTCGTTGTGGCTGTGCTTCCACAGTCGTTAGATGCTACAGCGTAGTAGTATATGCCGTTGGTGTTTACTGTATTTGCGGGTGGTGTGAAAGTGTTGCCTGTGGCACCGCTCACGGCTGTGCCGCTTGCTCCGGCTGCACTGCTTGCCGTTGTGCTCGAATACCATTGAATGGTAATCGGTGGAGTACCTGCGAGCTCAGCGGTAAGCGTAAGCGTTGAGTCAAAGGCTATGTTTAGTGTTGTGGTTTGGTCGATGGTAGGGGTGACCATACCAATGGTGGGCAGTGCATTGAGAGTGATGCTACCGTGTAGCAGCTCCACCCCACAGGTATTGCTCACTGTGTAGTGGTGAGTGCCGATGGCTGTTGGAGCACCTTTAATAGAGACAGGAAACGAATATTCTCTCTCGCCGAGCGGAGTCGAGGCGTCTCCGGAAACTGTAATGCCGGGAGGAGGATCTTCAAAAAAATAAGTGCGTGTCTCGTCCGTCCACCATGTGACGATCAGGGTTTTAGCTATTACCGAAGGAAACTCAATAGTTTCTATCGTATCACCGGGGCAAAGAGTTTGATGCAAGGGGGCTGATGGGCACCACTGCGGAATTGGACAATATGCAAAACTTTTGATTGCAAAAGCTGCGATAAGGATTAAGATTAGGGTGATTTTTTTCATAGGTATTTTGGTTTGTTATTTATGATTTATGGTTTATGTTTTATGATTTAGGCAATAAAAAAAACGGACTTACAATATCCGTCTTGAGGTCCTGAGAATTACCCGCTATACAAATAAGTAAGCCCGCATTGCTGCGGGCGTTAACTACTCATCCCTGTATAGCTTTGAAATTTCTCAGGTTTCAAGACAAGAATATAGCAACGCTATTTTTTATATGTTTTTCGTGCTTTTCAGCACATTATTTTTTCATAGGCAATTTTTTGTTTTTTAAAATTGATTTGCAAAGATACGAAAAAAATTCCAATTCACAAAAAAACTTGTTCAAATCAGATATTTTTCGTAACTTTGTAAAAATTAAATCAATTAACCGTGAATATCATCGAACTAAAAGAAAAACCGAACATCTCTAACGATGTAAAATTAGATCGGATTTATGCCGTTTTTCAAAATTTTTTGGAAGAACTAAGAAAGAGAGATTGGAGTAATCACCCCATTGAGGCTGTCAATCGAGATGCTGAGGCGATTAATCGGGATATTGAGAAAATAAATTCGTCGTCTTATACAAGTAATGCATTAAGAAATTTGCTGAAATACAAGTTGGGTAATATCATCATGATACTTCGACAAAATCATAAGGTTGTGCCTCAAAATTATTATCGAAATCAATGGACGATTTTGACTGTAATTCCTCTCTGTCCATTTATTCTTTGGATTACTACGACTACGACTATGAATGATTGGATTCCATCTGTAATTATTTCTATGGGATTGATTGTTGCGTTTATCATCGGAAGAAGTGTTGCCAAAAACAAGGATAGAAAAGCATTTGAAGAAGGCAGACAATTGAATATCGCAAGTAATTTTTGGAGTTATACCTACACACCGGCACACTAAAAAATTGTATAAAAAAGCCAACATACCTAAAAACCAAAAAACATGAAAAAAATCCTAACCTTGCTGTTTGCAATGAGCTTGTTAGTCGGCATTCATGCACAAGAATTACCTTATCAAGATGCAAATTTATCTCACGAACAACGTGTGGAAGATCTTTTGAATCGCTTGACGTTAGAGGAAAAAGTCAGTATGATGCTGGATATTTCCATTGCCATTCCACGCTTGGGAATACCAACATTTCACTGGTGGAATGAGGCATTGCATGGTGTTGCACGTGCCGGCTTGGCAACTGTTTTTCCACAAGCCATTGGCATGGCGGCATCGTTTGATGAAGACGCTATTCTCCGTGTATTTACCGCTGTTTCAGATGAGGCACGTGCAAAAAACACACGTTTTGTTCAAGAAGGAAGTCGTGAACGATATCAAGGTTTAACCATGTGGACGCCGAACATCAATATCTTTCGCGATCCACGTTGGGGGAGGGGAATGGAAACTTATGGAGAAGATCCTTATTTGATGGGGCGTTTGGGTGTTTCTGTGGTCAAAGGTTTACAAGGACTTGGCACGGAAAAATTTGATAAATTACATGCTAATGCCAAACATTATGCGGTTCATTCCGGACCCGAATGGAACAGACATACCTTTGATGCAAATCATATCAAATTACGAGATTTATACGAAACCTATCTGCCTGCCTTTGAGGTTCTTGTGAAAGAGGGTCAAGTGAGAGAAGTGATGTGTGCTTACAATCGTTTTGAGGGCGAGCCTTGTTGTGGAAGTCATCGTTTGCTTGTAGAAATTTTGCGTGAACGTTGGGGATTTGAGGGTATTGTTGTCGCAGATTGTGGTGCTATTGCTGATTTTTATCGTTTGGATAGACCTGCACACAGGACTCATTCCGATGCGGCATCGGCATCGGCGGCGGCTGTGTTGGCAGGTACGGATTTGGATTGTGGCGGTAGTTACAGAGCATTGATAGAGGCTGTTCAGAAAGGTTATATCACCGAAAAAGATATTGATGTTTCGGTCAGACGATTGCTCAGAGCACGTTTTCAGTTGGGCGAAATGGACGATCCAAGTTTGGTGTCTTGGAAAAATATCCCTTATTCGGTTGTGGCGTCGAAAGAGCATGATGCGATAGCCCTTGATATTGCTCAAAAATCCATGACTTTGCTGATGAACAAAAACAATATCCTACCCTTAAAAACAGGCAATTTGACTGTTGCCGTGATGGGACCGAATGCTAACGATTCCATTATGCAATGGGCTAATTACAACGGTACACCGGCTCGTACGATAACCATACTTGAAGGCGTACGTGCGATGTTAGGTCCGACCGATAAGTTGATTTATGAACAAGGTTGTGCGTTAGTAGAACGAACCATGCTCAACAGTAGATTTCATCAAACATCGTCTGACGGGAGACAAGGTTTTGCAGCTCGTTATTGGAATAATCCCAATCGTGAAGGAAATCCTGTTACAACTACGCATATTTCCAATCCTTTTCAGTTTTGTGCATCGGGAGCAACTGTGTTTGCTCCGGGCGTGAATCTAACCGGATTTTCGGCAACTTACAACGGAATTTTTGCACCTACAGAATCAGGCACGATTACTTTCAAACTTTATGTGAATGGCATCGGAAATTTGAAAGTAAATGGCGAGGAAATTAGAGGATTTAGAACCAATCACGGAGCACGCGACTATTCGAATGACGTAGAGGTTGAAGCCGGAAAATCTTACCATATTGAGATTGAATTTGCACATCGTATGGCAGATGCTGTATTGAATTTCGATTTTGGTTTTAAGGAGAATGTTGATTTCGACCGCTCGATAGCTGCTGTCAAAGATGCCGATGTAGTCATTTTTGCAGGAGGAATTTCGCCTTCCGTTGAAGGTGAGGAAATGCCTGTAGATTTGCCTGGATTCAGAGGTGGCGACCGTGTAGATATCCAACTTCCGGAGATTCAACGTGAGTTGATTCAAGCGTTGAAAGGTGCAGGAAAAAAAGTTATTTTAGTGAATTGTTCGGGCTCGGCAATCGCATTGGTTCCAGAAACGGAAAATTGTGAAGCGATTTTACAGGCTTGGTATCCCGGACAAGCCGGAGGTACTGCTGTTGCAGATGTTTTGTTCGGAAAATATAATCCGTCCGGACGATTGCCGGTTACATTTTATCGCGACACATTGCAAATTCCGGATTTCGAAAATTACGACATGGAAAACCGTACGTATCGCTATATGCAAAGCGAGCCGCTTTTCCCGTTTGGCTTTGGTTTGAGTTATACAACGTTCCATTATGGAAAACCGCAATTAACGGCAAACACTGTGAAAACAGGTGATCCGATACTCATAACAGTTCCTGTAACGAATAGCGGAGAAATGGACGGCGACGAAATTGTGCAAGTTTATTTGAGAAAACCGAGCGAAATAAACGGTCCGCACAAAACATTACGTGCTGTCCGACGCGTCCACATTCCTGCCGGAACAACGCAACAGGTAACGCTCGAACTCTCCGACCAGCAACAGTTGGAATGGTGGGACGAAACCACACAACGTATGCAACCCATGAAAGGAAATTTTGAAATTATGGTTGGATCAAGTTCAAGAAATCAAGATTTACAAACCGTAGAAATTCGTATTAATTAAAAAATATAGATGATATGAGAAAAATTATTTTTCTGTTTGCAATTTTAGTTGCAACTCAAACTATTTATTCTGCCGACACAATTGTCGTTGCAAAATTCGGAGCCGCCAATTTTCGCACGGTTCAAGAGGCTTTAGATGCTATTCCCTCTGAGAAAACAACATGGACAGTGGTGTTGATTAGACCCGGAATTTACGTTGAAAAACTTGTTTTAGCTGCCGACAAAACCCATGTCAAAATTATCGGAGAAAACGCTCACACCTCTCGTATTTCGTGGAACGACCACTCCGGCAAGATTGTGAATGGCGACACTCTCCGAACTTCTACGTCGTACACGTTTTGGATTCGTGGAGACCATGTCATTCTTGAAAATCTAACCGTCGAAAACACGGCAGGTCCCGTCGGACAAGCCGTTGCATTGGACGTTACAGGCGATCGTGTCGCAATTTACAATTGCCGTCTGTTGGGTTTTCAGGATACGTTTTACACGCGTGGCAGAGGACGTATTTATGTGAAAGATTCTTATATCGACGGAACAACGGATTTTATTTTTGGTTCGTCCATTGTGTTGTTCGAAAATTGCCATCTGTTTTGCAAACGAAATTCCTACATCACAGCAGCATCAACACCCGAAGGTAACAAATTTGGCTATGTATTCAAAAATTGTAAAATCACGGCTATTGATAACGTTACGGAAATGTATCTTGGTCGTCCGTGGCGAGATTTTGCAAAGACCGTGTTTATGTTTTGCGAATTCGATTTACCTATTCTCTCGGTGGGTTGGCATAATTGGGGACAAGTTCATCGTGAAAAAACGACATTTTATGCCGAATACAAAAATTTCGGAAAAGGTGCTGATATTTCGCAACGTGTAGCGTGGTCGCACGAACTTACCGATGAACAGGCAAAACAATATACACTTGAAAATATCTTTGCCAAAAACACCATTGCACAACCATTTGCAACCGATTGGATTCCGGAGAGATAAACCGCTGGCACGCAAATTCGTGCCTGCGGTTATTTAACTCTGCTCATCGCAAACTGCATACAATAGCGGTCAAAATATTCCAACTCCCGGATATCTTTTTCCAAATAGGCTTTGCAAAAAAATTCTTTGAAACGGCATATTTCGCGGTAGATTGACGACCGGTTGGCGAATTTTATGGTTAAATAGATGAGTTCCATGCAACGGT
>WRKV01000109.1 GCA_009777915.1 Bacteroidales bacterium
AAAACGGGCTTTATGACTTCTCTAAATCATCAAAATTTAAGTATGTTTTGTTTGTCAACAGCCTTTGCCAATCGTGCGATGTAGAAATAAGCATCTTGCAAAGTGTTGCAGAAAAATTCAAAAACGAAGTAGATTTTTACATCGTGAATTGCGATTATGAGGTTGGTCGAGCGTTGAGAAATAAGCCGAGAAATTTGCAAGATATTACCTATTTGCATTTCCATAAAGATTTTGAAACCCTTGAAAAACTTGGCATTTCAGACTATCCGATTGCTGTGTGGTTAGATGGAAATACGATCATTCAATCGTACTATTTTCAACTGCCGAGTCGAGGTGCAGAACGCACCATTCGTCAGTTATTATCCGAATAAATGATTTCCACGAAATAAAATTTCAATTAAAAAATTTGATGAAATCATTTTTTTTTCGTATCTTTGCACTCCATATTAAAAATTGGGGGGTTAGCTCAGTTGGCTAGAGCGTTTGACTGGCAGTCAAAAGGTCGACGGTTCGATTCCGTTACTCTCCACACCTCAAAAGCCCGCTAAAACAGACGTTTTGGCGGGTTTTTGATTTTTATGCTTTGAAAATAAATTTGCATATTAAAAAAAAGGCGACGCATGCATCGCCCCTACACGCCAAATTTTTTCTTAAAAAATTTTAAGAAAACCTGCGTAATTTTATAGCAATCAATGTGAAAGGGATTCAATTGTAATCCGTTAATTTTTAACACTTTTTAACTTTTTTATTCCAAAAATTTGTTGTAATTTTGCAGAAAAAAACATCATGATGAATAAATTTGATATTCCGCAAGGACAAACAATAAAGGAGATTCAACAACGTGAAAAATTTATCAAAAATTTTTATGCAAGTTGGAATGCTATCAATCCGACAAAGCATGTTTTTAATATCGCCTTGAATGATTTTATACACATAAGATTTCTGTCTATTCAAGAAACTGTAAACCACGCATCTGCTACTTATGAATCTACTTTAGCAATAACTTATTTAACCGAGATTTTGGAAAAAGCAACAGTTAAAAAACGTGTAAAACCTAAACCAAATAATCAAAATCAAAAACGATTCTCTGACATAATTATTATGCAATACGACAAACCAAAATTTGGAAAAATAAAATTGACTGTTGGGGTGTTAAGGGGCAGTCGGCAAAACGTTCAATACTGCATCACTGCAATAGAAAAAGCGACTAACAATCCTCCTCTTCCAGGAAATAATTATTAATCGCTATCTTTCTCACACCGCAAAGTTACAAAAAAAATTCGATTTGACCAAATTTTTCTTAAAAATTTCCAACAAAAACCCACCTTTTTCTTAATACTTTTTTTGAGAGCAAAAAAAGTATTCAAAAAAACTCTTTGCAGGAAATACGTCGCCGCTACGCTCTGACATTTCCTGCGGTAACGTATTCGTCGCTACGCTCCTCATAATTTTTTTACGCTTCGCCTCTCGCCGTCATGTCGACCGGAGCACGCAAAGCGTGCGTAGCGGAGACATCTCCCTGCTATTAACCGTTCCCGAATTCCGTCCCGTTAGGGGTCAACATCGTAGGGGCGTATTGCATACGCCCTTGCCAACAATTGTGGCAAATGCCAATGGGGGCGTATGCAATACGCCCCTACATGTCAATTTTTTTTCCAACAAAAAAAAACCCACCACCTTTTGGGGGTGATGGGGTTTTTGATTATAAAGAAATCGAGATTTATCTCTTTTTCAATGGAGAGAAATTACGCATAACATAAGGATTTCCTTTTGCTTTGCTTTTTTTGCTAGCATTTTCGTTGATGCTGATATATTCGACGGTCATCCCTACTCCATCAGCAGGTGCGTCAAAATGAACGAGGGCAATGTAAACATATTTTCCTTCGTATTTTGCAGGGATTTCAACGCTCGCAATTGTCCATTCATCAAACGTATCTTCCAAAAGTACTTCCGCATCTTTTGCATTGGCTAAAGTCAGTTCTTCTTCAGAAATCACAATTTTGAATGTGTTTTCCCATGCCTCGCCGAGTATCCATGCTAAATCCGAAAGCAAAAATTCAATAGGTCCTTCTATAGTCTCCAATTTAATTGGAGGCATACACAAATAGTTTTCCGGAGCGTAAACATCTCCTGTGAAAGGATTATAAACATAGGAAACAAGAAAACCTTTTGTTGGATCGGATAACCCTACTGCTCTATATAAATCCATGGCAAATGTCCAGTTTGCTTCATCACCGTCTAAATCTAACATCGTTAAAGCAGTAGCTGTAAAATCGGAAATGGTAATAGCACCGTATAGGTCTCCTTCTAAATTAAGTGATGTCGGAGCATCTGCTGTTGTGAAAGTTATTGCAGTTCCAAAGGTTGTACCTGCACCACTTGTTTTAGTGTAAGCTCTCACATAATACGTTGTGTTGAACGTTAATTGTATTGGGTAATCTGCATTTGTTGTTGAAATAGAAAATTCAGGATTTGACCATTTTTCCATTCCGACCACTCCTGTATCTCTCGTAATTTTTATCACGTTGCGATCCGCTGTGACGGTTCCAAACGTAGGATCTGTAGTAACTTCAAACCCTTTTTCCATCAAAGTTAACGGATCGAATTCGTCAGTAATGGTTGCTGTGAGAGTTGCTGCAGCAAAGGTTATGTCTGTAACAGTGCCCATAACCGGAGCAATTGCTTTTGAAGAATCCGGACTGAATATCGGATCTGTCATATCTTTTTGGCAAGACACTATCAGTGTTAAACCGATTAGTGCTATACTTGCGAAATATGTTATTTTTTTCATAGTGTTATTTTTTTTAAATTTGACCATAAATTTGATGGATTAACTTGCAGGATTTTGTTCGTCTGCAGCGAGTTCCGGACTGGCGTTTCTTGCCGGTTCAGGAATTTGGTAAATCACTCTCCAAGCTGTTCCTGATACTGCTACTCTAATCAAGTGGTTGTTAAACGGTGTAGTGTAGGTTCTGTCCACTGCTCTTCTGAGACGACGGTAGTCATAGAAAATAACCCCTTCTCCCCAACATTCAATACGTTTTTGCAAGAATATATCTTCAACGTTTGCCGTTGTTCTGCTATAATCCGGATCACGTTTGCCCATGAGTTCCATCAAGGTGGCTGCCGCATCGCCACCTCTACCTTGACGGGCTTGGGCTTCCGCTTCAATCAACAACATTTCGGAAGAACGCATATAGATATTATCCATCAACCAGCTTGGAACATTCTTGAATTTTTTGTTATAAAACATTTCATCTCCAGGTGTTCTGTCGTCGTGATGCAAATTTCTGCGAGCATCGTTCGGTCCCATTTGATCGTACAGACGCGAATCCATTGCCTTAAACGCACCCAGTCCTGCATAGCCATCTGCATCACTGCTAATTATTGATTGAAACGACCAATAAATTAGCCTATTGTCCATTGTAGTACTCGAACCCCACATCCATTCTTGGTTGTCTTGACTATTGTAACCGTATGATCCGGCATCGCCTGCACTCATGATTGGGAAAGCAACACGAGCTTCTGCAGCCATTGTTTCAGCCTCAGCCCATTTGCCCATGGTCATGTATACACGAGCCAAAAGTCCTTGAGCAACCGCCTTATTGATAAAATCTTTTGAAAGCCGTTCATGATCTAAAAGTTCAACTGCAAGCAATAGGTCTTTTTCAATTTGCGCATAAACTTTTCTCACTGTTCCACGATTTTTCCAGCCCGGCGTACCATCCAATGCTTTTTCATCAGTATCTCTTTCTGTTAAAATCATAGGAATTCCCGGAGCATCTTCATTTCCAAGATAGGTTTGTTGAAAACGCTGAATCAGCGTATGATAAGCAAATGCTCGGAGAGCAAGAGCTTGTCCCAATCTATTTTGTCTGATGGGATCTGTAGTTTCAAAATCAACCAATTCAATAACTTCATTGGCTTTTCCGGCAACACCGTACAACAATCCCCAAGAATGTCTCACACGACGATAAGTGGCTTGATTATTGCCGTTGTCAATGTCATAGTCAAAATAATGCCAACTATCTTGTCTTTGAACGACGTCTTCTGTCATTAGGTCTCCTGCGTGTTGAATACTCATGATGCTATTGGCGTCAACACTGGAACCATCGCCTTCGGTAAGTCTAAGTGCGTCAATAGCTCCAGCTAAAAGGGGCATTGGATCTTTTCTGATCTGTTCTTCTGCTTGAGGTCCTGTAGCACCATCTCTAAAATCGCTATCCATCACCTTTGAGCAAGATGTGGCGGTCGTAACAAGTATCGCAATTAACGTCAGCGATACTAAGTTTGATATTTTACGTGTTTTCATAGTTGTTGTGTTGTTTAGAAGTTAATGTTAATACCTAAAGAGTAGGTTCTTTGTTCCGGAAATTGCATACTTGTGCCACCTCCAACAGAAATACGCGGGTCGAAACCTCTGCGAGCTGACCAAAAAGCAGTGTTATCAACAGTTGCATATATTCTCATGCCTTCGATTTTATATCTGTTGAGGATGGATTTAGGAACCGTATAGCCCAAACCAATGGACTGCAGAGCAAAAGCGGATTTTGTAGTATAGGCAAAATCGTCTGCTTGCGTTTGCATATTTCGATTTAGACCGGCAAAATTTGTAACATCACCTGGTTTTTGCCAACGGTTATTAGCTTGATCCGTATGAATGGTAAAGCCATTTGAACTCATGTTGTTAACCAAGCTTGAATAGCCACCGTCATTACCATAGCCACCGATTTGATAAGCCGTTGTAATTGCAAAATCGAAATTTTTGTATTGTACATTGGTACGCAGACCTCCGTAGGCTTTTACCAAACCGGATTTAATAATACGATAAGTGGCTAAATCAGGATTATCAGTTCTGACCGAATAAGCTACCGGACCTATACCTCTACTTTCATCCACAGCAAGAGGAGCATGCTTGATATGATTACCATTTGCATCATAATCTGCCCACCAAAGTTGTTTTCCGGTACCGGGGTCAACGCCCGCAAATTGGAAAGAATAGTTATCGAAGATAGAACCTCCAATTGAGTAAAAACGTTGTCCTGATGCATAGCCTCTCGGATCACGATCGTCAGGAAGTGTCAACAATTTATTTTGTTGCGTTGTAATGTTTCCGGAAACCGTCCATTTCAAATCTTTGGTATGCATAATGTCGTAAGACAATTCTATTTCGATACCGTAGTTTCTCATCGACATGGAATTTTCAAAAATCCAAGATGGAGATTCTGTTGGCACTTGTTTCACATAGAGCATATCTACTGTTTTTTTGTTGTAGTATTCAATAGAACCCGAAAGTTTTCTGAACAAAGCAAAGTCGAAACCGATATTGAAGTTGTGAGAGGTTTCCCAAGTTAAATCCTTAACTCCATGCATATACTTTGATATACCAAACGTTGGACCAACTTTTGTAATGCTGTATAAATCTTCGTAAACCACGGTTGGAGACCATGATCCGTAAAGAATCTGGTCGTTACCTTGAAGACCATAGCTGGTTTTGAATTTCAACAAATCTACAAAGTTGAATTGTTTCATAAAGTTCTCTTGTTCCATACGCCAAGCTCCTCCGACTGCCCAAAAATTACCCCAGCGGTTGTCGGGATGAAATCTTGATGAGGCATCTCTACGGAAAGATGCCGACAAATAGTATTTGTAAGCGTAGTTGTACTGCAAGCGAGCAAAATACGAATCGTAAGCAAGGTTTGTCTCAAAATTGTCTTCAATGCTTGGAGTTCCTATTCCGGTATTGAGATATGGATTGTCCGGTAAAAAGAAAGTTATTCTACTTGCTTGTAGATATCTATAATTGTTTTTTGAAAACTCGTGTCCGAGTAGTCCATCAAAATTATGAACACCAAACGATTTTTCCCATTTTAACAATTGTTGCGTATTGATATCAAAATCCTTGATCATTGTGTGATAACCACGACCGCCATCGCTTGCCCCATCACCACCCACCGGATTTTGGAAATTGATGTTGTAAGCGTTATTGTTTTGAATGGTCAAATTTGCAGTAAACGTAAAATCGTTTAAAAACTTTACATCAACGTAGAAACTTCCCATTAACTGATCGCTGTTTCTGCTACGGATATCAAGTTTGTTTGACGCAATCGGGTTTGTATTTTCAAAACTTGGACGAGCCGGATCAACACCCCAATCATAAACCCTATTTCCATCGTCGTCTAAGATGAAGTTTCCGTCCACATCTCTTTTCCAAATCGGGAAAATTGGAGCTGACACTTGTGCAAATTGGAAAAGGTTGGAATACAAACTTCCTCCACCGCCTTGGCTGGTTCCGTCAACAATCAAAAGGTTACTCAAACGTTTTGAGTAAGCAAGATTCATTCCTGTTTTGAGCCATTCGGTCATCTCTTGATCCACTTTCAAACGTGCGTTGTAGCGTTTGAAATTAGAATTAACCGTGTAAGAATTATCATCTAAATAACCTAAACTGAGAAACGCAGTCGTTTTCTCCGTACCACCGCTTACCGATGCTGTATATTCTTGACGAACGCCGATTTGAGAGGCCTCGTTAAACCAGTCATCTTGATAGAGAAGTTTTGCGTTAGAGTTGAGTTTTCCATCAAGCCCAACTAAGAATTGACCATCCGGCACACCGCCAAACGGATTATAACTTCTAGTTCCAAATGCGTTGCCAAGCAGTTGTTGACTCGCATACAGAGCTCTGTTACCTGATCTTCCGGCTTCATCTGAGTTATGTAAACTTTCCCAAAAAAGTTCCATATACTGTCCTGGGCTGTTTACTACATCGTATTGAGGAATCGCTCTTTGATTGAACCCCACTTTGGCTTCAAACTGCACTTGAGCTTGTCCCGGACGACCTCTTTTGGTCGTAATCAAAACAACACCATTTGCACCGCGAGCACCATACATAGCATTTGCAGCAGCATCTTTCAAAACGGTGAGGGCATCAACATCGTTCATATTGATTGTGCTCAACGGAGATGTATAAGGTACCCCGTCTACTATAATTAACGGATCTTGACTTGATGAAAATGATCCAACACCACGAATACGAATTGTGGCTTCAGCACCAGGCTGACCCGAACTGGATGCGACTTGTACGCCTGTTGCAGCACCTGCAAGGGCTTTACCAATATTTGATTGTGTACGTTCTTGTAACGCAGCACCTGATACTTGTGCAGCAGATCCCGTAAAAGCCTCTCTGCGTGTTGTTCCATACGCCGTCACAATAACCCCCTCCAATTCTGTTGCTCCACTTCCCATCACCACATCAATTGTAGTCATTCCGGCGATTTCTCTCTCTTGGGTAGTCATACCCATAAAACTAAACACCAACGTCGTAGCATTTGCCGGAACATTAATAGCGTACGATCCATTGATGTTGGTAGTG
>WRKV01000110.1 GCA_009777915.1 Bacteroidales bacterium
CAAGATGGAAGTAAAACCGCCACCTGTGCTGTGACTGTATTTACACCCGTGGTGATCAACGGCGTGAGCTGGGCAACCCATAACCTTGCTGCTCACGGCGAATTTGTAGATAATCCGGAAGACTACGGCGCACTTTTCCAATGGGGACGACGGGGTGATGGACACGAACAGCGCAATAGCACACGCTACCCGACCGACAATTCAACTATCGAAAATGGCGTTGTTATCGGTGCCGAAAATTTTGACCCCAACGGTCAGATAGTGGGCAGCCACGCTGCATTTGGCAAGTTTATCAAGTCAAATAGCGGAACTTATGACTGGCGCGATCCGCAGCAAAATACTTTATGGAACTCCGGCACGGCAAGCAATCCGATAAAAACTGTCAACGACCCCTGCCCTTCGGGATGGCGTGTGCCAACAGACACGGAACTTAACACACTCGTATCCCTCCCCACCTCGGAAAGGGTATGGACAACGAATTGGAACTGGACAGGTATTAACGGTTACGTTTTCGGCACCGCGCCCAATACGCTTTTCTTTCCCGCTGCAGGCTACTGCAACAACTTCAATGGGGCGGTCAGCGTCGAGGGCACGCAAGGCTACTACTGGAGCAGTACAGTGAGTGGGGCGAACGCCAGGCTCTTGAACTTCCACAGCAGCGGCGTGAGCAGGAACTTCAACTACCGAGCGAGCGGCTTTTCCGTCCGCTGCGTCTCAGAATAAAATTCGATTGATTTAAAACATTCGACTATTTTTCATAAATCATAACCAATTAAAAACATTAAAAAATCAAAAAATATGAGCAAACACACAAAAACAGCAATTGTCAACTACGGCTTAAGTCGTCAAGGAAAATCAACTACCATAAAAATTGTGTATGAAGAAATTAAGAGGCTATATCCCAAGCACCGGATATTGAAAGAAGAATGCAGTAGGAAAAGTGTCTATGGCATACTCGAAATAGGCGATAATTTTCGTGTGGGTGTTGTAAATTTCGGCGACCCCGGATCTGATTTACCAAAGGCTTTTGGAGGTTTTATCGAAGCAAACTGCGATATTATCATCGCTGTTTGTCGCACAAGTGGTGCCACAAAAAATGAGGTGTTAAATTTATCAAAAGAAGGTTTTCGAATTATTTGGGTAGCAAATATGCATTCTGCTACGCACGCGATCAGAGATAGCCTAAATGAACGCTATGTGAAGACCATACTGGATTTAGTTGATGATATACTGAAAGGAAAGCTGTAACAAAGATTTATGCGTTCCCTGTTTGGCGGCGATTCCCATCGCCGTAGGGGCGGTACCACAGAATGGTTTTTTTTTTCAACAACGACAAAAAAATCTATGTTTTGTCTATGTTTTTTGTTTGGAAATGCTGTAACTTTGCACCGAAATTATTAACTAATGGTCTGCAAAAGGAGCAGACGTTAAACCAAAAAAACATGAAAAAAATCACAACAATGACCCTCGCCGCAATCATCTGCGGCATCCTGTTCACAGCCTGCGGAGGCGGAAGCAAAAGCGGACTGAAAAAAAACCAATTCCTTGGTGCATTGCCGGCAATCTACGCCGACTACGAACTAAAGGAAACGTCCTTAAAGGAAAGGGCAAAGAAAGTCGCCAACAGCGGAAGCCTCAAAAAAATGGTGAAAGAGGCACAACGACAAGAGGAGGAATCAACCAAAAATTCCGCCAAATTCGAGGCTGACCGCAAAGCCGAAATCAAAAAGATTGCCGGCAAAACCATTCCGGTTTCGTTCAAAACGCCTCTGTGGTACGACATTACCGCAGCAACCCTCGCTGACAACGACGACGGTACTCCTACCATCGTCCTCACTGCGAAAGCCCTCGACGATGTAACCGTTCGCAGTAGCGACGGACCCAACATGTCGAACTTCTACTGCCGCTTCCTCGACAAAGACGGTGCTGTGATTGCACAAACCGCCGTGATGCTCTACTACCTCACGTGGGGACAAACCAAGACTTTTGCCACAGGCGATGCCCTAAAAATGCACGACGGCAAAGACCCGCAGATTTACGTGGATATGAGGGATCCTAAGGGAATGGTCAATTTTGCAAGTTTGGAGTTTGTTTCTTTTGAGGAATACACTAAATAGAGTTTAGATAGTAGATATTAGAGATTAGATACAGAACATAGCAAGGAGGCGACAGCAACATCTAAACTCTAATATCTACACTCTAACTATCTACATTCTAATACCTAAACTTTATGAAAACATTAACCACAACCATCTTAACCGCCACGCTGCTGATAGCACTAACAACAGCCTGCACCGACCGCGAGCCTTCAACCACGAAACGTTTCGACTGGGACCTGCGTGGAACGTGGGTTTCCAACGATCCGAGTATATGTTCGGGTATGCTTGTCATTGATTACGATAGAATAACCATTTCGGGATATGAGGAGATCCAAGCACTGTTTTTGGACGATGATGCCAAACTTCCGTTCAGGAATTTTACTAAAAATATCCCTCTGACCGGTTATTCGGACAGCGGTTATATCTATATTATGAATGCCGGTCAACTGCAAGAAGGGATACCTTATACCTATTGGTACGAGACCCCTCCGCCCACATTCCAACGGTTGCCATTCCTTCTCTTTACGTTTGGAGGTAGACCAGAGCTTTTGCGGTGGGTAGAATAGTAGCAAATAACTAAATCAATAACTAAATAATTAAACATCATGAAACATCTATCAATCCTCGCCCTCAGCCTCGTTCTGTGTAGCAATTTATTGGCTCAAGAAGTGCTCCAACCGCACTTTACAGAGCAAAGTCAAAAAATAGTTGTTCCGGAAGGAGCACAGATTTTCCCTGAAATTCACGAGGGCTTGATAGCCCTCACGGTTTATCCGCAACTGATGTATATCAAGGCAAGCAGCGGCGAATATGTGTGGGAAAAAGATTTTGTCTTTACACGCGGAAACGATTGGAATTCAGCTTATTTCTCGGGAGGTGCCATGACCGGATGGAGGCAAAAACCCGGCAGTTATTCTGCCTCGCCGTTTATTGTTTATCCGGACGGCAAGCATCGCGATTTTGCGGACGACATTTCGAACGTGTCTTCGTTCAACGAGGGCTATGCCCTGATACACAAGGGAATGAGTGCAATCATGGGCGTGAAGCAAACCTTTATCGACAAGAACGGTAAAGAGGTTTTTCCTGCACTGACCAGCACACATCGTGGCTCTATTGGCGATATGACCGTTTATCCGGTGCGTGAAAATCGGCGTGTATTTTACAATGCTGAGTTGAGAAAATACGGTTATGCCGATGAAAAGGGCAATATCGTTGTAAAGCCACAATTCGACAAAGCATTGAATTTTAGCGAAGGTTTGGCTGCCGTTATGATCAAGGAAAACTACACGGAACAGTGGGGTTTCATAGATTTGACCGGTAAAATGGTTATTCCGGCCACCTATCGCTTGCGACCCGGACGTTTCAGCGAAGGCTTGGCAGCCGTGCGGATCGGCAACAGTGAGAGTGATTACGAAATGACTTATATCGACAAAACCGGCAAATCGGTTATGGACAATACATCTTGGAACTTGAACGAATTTCACAACGGTTATGCGTGGGTAGGAACAGGTTGCGAAAAGTTGTTTGTGATGAATAAGGAATTTCAGGAAGTTAGTGATCTGACAGCCGCTTTTTACTACGGTGGCAACGGTTTTGGGACATGTAGGTTCGAGATGTTTTCCGGACCTCCGCAAGACCGTCTTTGGGGTTTTGATTTTCCAAACGGTATGCAATCGCTCAACCAAAGCGGTCTTGGCGAAGGCGATATTTTTGCACCAAGCGGAGCTCTTTTGTTTCAAGCCGTAGATGCAAGAGGCAATCGAGTTGCTTTGCACAAGATGACCGAAGGCGAGTTGATGTTTTGCCAAATTCGGATGGAAAACGAGTCACACCTGAAAGAAAAAGATGTCTATCTGTCTTGCTTTATCAATGCAAAAGGCGAAATTGTTTTTTATTTTGAGGAGGAGGAATAAGACGGAAACGTCATTGCGAGGGCAACGCCTAATGTCATTAACTTAAGACCTAAACACCAGATTGTTAATAAATAAAAAATGTCCATTGAATTGCGTAACATAAAATTATGTTTTTTTGTATTGCTAATCAAAAAAACAACCCAATGGACAGTGCAAATTTACAAATAATAATTGACTTAAAAAATTTTTTAATGCAAATTTCTTCAAAAAAACATCTTTGGAGTCGTTCGGTGATTTCGGGAAACGTTTTCACCCGAAATCGCTGTTTGCCTTTTCAGACGCTTGTTTTGTTGATTTTGAATTTGCCTAAACGGAGTTTAAACATAGAGATAAATTCATTTTTTGCCCATATTCAACAAAAAAGCTGTAGTAAAGCTGCGTTTTGTCGACAACGATCCAAGTTGAAGCCATATTTTTTCAAACTATGGAACAACGTTTTAATCAAGAGTTTTTATCATCACTACGGCGACCGTGTGAAACGCTGGAAGGGGTTCATTTTAGTGGCATTTGATGGATGTGTTATTTCGTTGCCCAATACGAAAAAACTCGCAACGGCCTACGGTCGCACCTCCAATCAAAGTGGTCAGCACGGGGTTGCCTCTCACAGCAGTGTGATGTATGATGTACTCAACAAATTGGTTTTAGATGGACGGCTGTATCCTTACTTAACCGTGGAAAGTTCTGTTGTGATCAAACATTTGAAACAGGCTCCTGCAAACAGTTTGCTGACTTTCGACCGGGGTTATCCCAGATATTGGCTGTTCTATTTGCTTTCAGAACAATTACAGTATAAATTCGTTATGCGAGCATCATCGCATTTTAACAACGTAGTAAAGACTTTTTTGCATTCTTCCGAACAGGATTGTATTAAGCCATTCTATCCGGATGGTAAGGCGATAAAACACCTGCAAACGCTGGGAATATCCATAGACAAGCAAACCGCCCTATATTTGAGAATGGTAAAAGTTCCTTTAAAAACAGGCAAAACAGAGGTTTTGATTACCAATCTTTATTCGGACCAATGTTTTTCAATACAGGATTTAGGTGAGGTTTATGCCTTGCGTTGGGGAATAGAAACCTGTTTTGGTATACTCAAAAATCAACTGCAAATAGAAGCCTTCAGTGGTACGCGTCGGTTGTGTGTGGAACAGGATTATTTTGCAAATTTGCTTGTGTACAATTTGCAGAGCATCATCGAAAAGCAAAGTGAACAAACGGTTGTGGAAGTTAGCAAAAACAGAAAACACAACTATCAAATTAACAAAAATTTAAGTTGGGCGGTTCTGAAAAATAGAATGGTTGACTTATTTTTAAAAGAAAAGCCCCAACAAATTTTGCTAGAATTGCAAGCCCTTTTTGAACAATACTTAGAACCCGTCAGACCAAATCGAACTTATCCACGAAACCGAAAATCAATACATCAGAACGGAAAATACAAAACGCTAACTAATTACAAACGGGTTATTTAGGTCTTAAGTTAATGACATTAGGCGTTGCCCTACGCTGACTGATAAAAGGCTTTCAGCCTTCCCCTTTGTTCCGATTTTTCGTCGTCATTTTTCGATTTGGCGAAGCGTAAATTGTACATTTGTAAATCGTACATTGGAACCACTATTCACTAATCACTAAGGCACATCCCGAACACACCGCAGGGCGAACCCGTTACTCTTACTGTTGCGGTTCTGCGGGTTGACATCCGACGCATTGTAGTCCAGGCGGAACGCAACCGTGGCGCTGTACTCTGAGGACGACCAGTAGACCGAACTCGCATTCGTCAGAGTGCTCGCGCGCGCAGTAAAGCGGGAGCCCCCCCAATTTCCTGCGGCGGTGCTGGTATATTTCTGATCGGTCCCTGTACCCGTGAAACCATTCTCACCGGAACCTACACTGCGATTTTCGCCATCGCCTCCCAAAAGAATATCCAAATCGATAAAATCTTGCAAGGTAGGCACCCGCCAATCACCCGGACAAAGTATATTCGCATATTTCATCACGGCACACCACGAGAAGTAAGAGGCATCGAAACCATTGATTGCATTACGGCAATCCACATTGAAACTCGGGTCTGACCCGCCATCGTAGGAATCTCCTCTTGGAGCACATTGGTCTGAAACCACCGCATCCGACCAAATCTGAGTAGGTCTGCCGTCAGTACCGGGAATAGTCCATTCCTGAGCAGTAGCAAAACCTGCCAAAGTGATGGTAACAAGGTTTCTTTCCGGATCAACAAAATCGCAGTTTGTTGCGGGTAGTGGGGGCGGTGTTACCTGTCGCATCCCGCTGATGTCCGACCTCACTGTTCCGCAGATATTGGTGGCGGATACGTAGTAGTAACGTGTACCGATTTCGTCGTTGGGTAAGGTTGGCGAAACAATGGCGATAGGAATCGCCGACGAACCGGGTGACCCTGTAGCAATCTCAGAAGCACCAAACTCTGTTAAGCCTGTGGTATAGTCGTTTTCAGTGGTATAATACCATTGCAAGGTCATTGGTGTTGAGCCGGTAAGAGTTGCCGAAAGGGTGTCGGGACAAAAAGCGATGTCTTGTGTCGTTACCAAACCCACTGTATCAGGCTGGATCGTGAATTTGGGAACATCGCCTGCGGTGATGCTGCCACTAAGGAGTATCCGTCCACAGACGTCGCTCACCGTGTAATGGTGAGTGCCGGGGGCTGTCGGTCGTCCGCTGATGGCAACAGGATGTCCGTATTCTCGGAAGTCGGTCGTAGTGCCGGATACCGAGATGCCCTCAGGGGTGCCAACCGATATATGGCGTGTGCCATCCGACCACCATTCGAGAAACAAGGTTCGTCCCATCACCGATGGAAATTCGATCTCCTCTATCTGCTCGCCGGAGCAAAGAGTTTGATGCAAGGGTGCTGATGGGCACCACTGTGGAATGGGACAATGAGCAAAACTTTTGGTCGCAAAAGCTGCGATGAGGATTGTGATAAAGATTGTTTTTTTCATGATTGTTTTGTTATTTATGGTTAGTACTGTCAAGTTGTTTTTAATAATAATTAAATAAATCAAGTTCTTTGAAATTTTGTTTTGGATGATATTCAGTAAGTAACTGTATCAGAGGAGTTTTTGAGAAGCAAGATACGCTAAAAATCTGCATCATCTCATAGATTGAGAGGCGACATTTGAGTTGTTTCTTGATGTATGCGACTACCAGATACGTGCAAATGGCAACCCAAATGTGCGTTTTCACAGCATTTTCGGAGTGCCCCCAAAGTGTTTTGATCTGCAGATTTTGCTTTAT
>WRKV01000111.1 GCA_009777915.1 Bacteroidales bacterium
CACGTTATACGCAATGCTAAATAAACAAAAAAAAACTAATGAAAAAACACCTTACGATACTAATTCTTTCCCTCGCCGTTCAATTCGCTTTCGGGCAAAACGGCTGTAAAGATAGTGTTTCAAGTAGTTTTTGTTATTCTCAAATTGTCAAATCAGGTAGAGTATTGATTTGGTATGGGCCAAATTATGACGACGAAGCAGATGTTTTTTGGCGTGTGGTAGAAGACCATCCACAATTTCCGGGTGGCGAAACTGCACGACTAAAATACTTGAAGGGAAACCTCAAATACCCTCAAAGTGCGATTGATAGTGGTATTCAAGGAACCGTTTTTGTGTCATTAACTATTTATCGTGACGGGAGTATTGCTGAGGTTCGTCTGCTTCGTGGCATTGGTGGAGGTTGTGACGAAGAAGCCATTCGCCTAGTCGCTGAAATGCCAAACTGGGTACCTGGAAAACAAAAAGGCAAAACGGTTAATGTGATACATGATATGCCAATTAGGTTTCAGTTAGACACTTTGATTTATGATAATGTAGATGTAGCACCCGAGTTTCCGGGTGGGGACAGTGCTCGTTTGGCATACTTGCGAGAAAGAATCTATATTCCTAATCCCCGACACAGTTATGATACTCCTCAAGGAACTCTTTTTATTGGATTTGTTGTTGAAAGAGACGGTAGCATTTCCAATGTTGAGGTAGTTCGTAGTATTGGCAATGGAATTTACGATGAACACGCTATTCGAGCAATGGAAGAAATGCCCAAATGGATTCCCGGAAAACAACGAGGAGAAGCTGTTCGAGTGAGATATATGATGCCATTAAGGTTTGTATTAAATGATTAATTAAAAATAAGAAATGAACAAAACTATACTTTGCCCAAATATCGCACCCTACAAGGTGCACAATTTTGATAAAAGTGTACTTTTTATAGTGCAATTAAAACAAGACTAAAACCAACTAAATGAACTACATCCAAACCAAAGGCAAACACCAATTTCACGAACATTTCAGAAGACACATCAAAGAGGCGACGCGCTCGGCGTTTCCGATTATATTCTTCATCTTGATTCTCGGATTCACGATTGTACCGATACCGGTTGATATGGGGTTGGTATTTATGATCGGTGCCGGACTTGTGGTTGCCGGAATCGCTGTGTTCACAATGGGTGCAGAAATGGCGATGACTCCGATGGGCGACGCTTTGGGCGACTTCGTCGTAAGAAAACACAAGTTGTGGTTTTTGGTGGCAATGGGGCTGATTTTGGGTTTCATCATCACGATTGCCGAACCCGGTCTGATTGTCTTGGCGGATCAAGTTACTGCGATACCGTCGCTCACGCTGATTGTAACCGTTGCCATAGGGGTTGCGGTGTTCTTGGCTTTCGGTTTTTTGCGAACGGTTTTTGATCTTCCGATGAAGTATGTGCTTTTTGGATTGTATGGAGTCGTGTTCATTTTAGCTTTCTTCGTTCCGGACACGTTTTTACCGATGGCGTTTGATTCCGGAGGAGCAACGACCGGAGCCATGACGGTTCCGTTCATCATGGCACTGGGTGTGGCGATTGCTCGAGACACGGGCAAATCCGACAGTTTCGGAATGATCGCCATTTGCTCCATCGGACCTATCCTGACGGTTATGATTCTGGGACTGATCTATACGCCCGACGGAGGCTATTATCGCACGTTCGACATGCCAACCATCGAAAGCACCGATGGCGTGAGAACACTTTTCTTGGAGACATTAATACCTTATATTCGAGAGGTCAGCCTGTCGCTTTTGCCAATCGTTTTCCTTTTTAGTGTGCTCAAAATTTTTGCGGCGAATGCGTTGAGAGTGGGTCCCCTGCGGATGTTGCAAATAGGCATTGGAGTCGTTCTGACGTTCGGAGGATTGGTGTTGTTTTTGATGGGTGCCAACGTTGGTTTTTTACCGATGGGGAATTATTTGGGACAGCACCTGTTCGACCTTGACGGGAAGTGGTTGTTGATGCCCATTGGTGCGATTATCGGGTATTTGATGATTTCGGCAGAACCGGCGATCCATGTTTTGAACAAGCAGGTGGATGATGTTACACATGGAGCGATTTCCAAAAAAGCCATAGGACTTTCATTATCCATTAGTGTTGCGATGGCGGTTGGATTGGCGATGTTTCGCGTGTTTACACAGTTTCCGATTATGTGGGTGTTATTGCCCGGATATGCTGTTGCCATAGGGCTATCCTTTTTTGCACCGAAAGATTTCACCTCTATAGCCTTTGATGCGGGCGGTGTGGCATCCGGTCCGTTGACCTCTGCCTTTTTGGTACCTCTAACGATAGGAGCCTCTACTGCGGTGGGAGGAAATATCCTTACCGATGCCTTTGGTGTGATTGCTTTGGTGGCGTTAACACCGTTGATTACGGTTCAGATTTTGGGGTTATGGTATAAACAAACGAGTGGCATTTATCGGGTGTAACGAACGACACAAATCTATACAACATGAAATCAATTTTTAGAAAAACATGCGGAAAACTTCGTCTTTACGGGTCTGATGCAAAATTGTTTATCAAAGCATTCAAACAAAAAAGATGGTTCTATCAAGATTTTAAAGAGATAAAACGCCAAAAAGGGGATGACACAACCTTCAAATTTGGTAGGATGTACCCCATTCTGACAGATAGGCATGACCAAGCAGGTACGATGAAGGGGCATTACTTCCATCAAGACTTGTATGTTGCCCAATTGATATGTTCAGCTAACCCTGCAAGGCATTTGGATATTGGTTCAAGGACAGACGGCTTTATCGCTCACGTTGCTTCTTTTAGGGAGATAGAGTTGATTGATATTCGCCCGATCGAAAGTCGTTTGAAGAATATCACTTTTAGACAAGCCAACTTGATGGAACTGCCGCCCGAACTGGTCGATTATTGCGACTCCATCTCTTCACTGCATGCTATTGAACACTTTGGGCTTGGCAGGTACGGAGACCCCGTGGATTATTACGGTCATCTGAAAGCGATCAAAAATATCGCCGGCATACTAAAGCAAGGTGGGGCTTTCTATTTCTCTGTTCCGATAGGTCCGCAAAGGATAGAGTTTAATGCTCACAGGGTGTTTTCGGTGGGGTATCTAATTGAGATTCTGTCGCAGGATTTTGAAATCAAATCGTTTTCGTATGTAGATGATGCAGGCGATTTTTTTGAGGATGTTGCGTTGACAGAGGAGAATGTGTCATCAAACTATAACTGCCGTTATGGATGTGGGATATTTACTTTGCAAAAAAAATAAATATGCAGTAAATTCATTTCCATTTGGAAATACTGCATATTTTTCGTATCTTTGTATGCAGAAAATAACATATACATGAGAAAGTTTGATTATTCATTTTTGAAAAACACGCTATTGCCGACCAATTTGCTTGGTATTACTAATAGTATTGCCGAACTGAAAGCATTGGACAAAGTCCGTAGACGCGACTTTCAGAATATCTTCACAAAATTGGAAAGCATAGCCAAAGTGCAGTCGGTCAAAGGGTCGAATGCCATTGAAAATATCGTTACTACCGACAAGCGTATCGAAGAAATTGTCAACCATTCGTCTGCCCCGCTCAACCACAATGAACAGGAAATAGCGGGTTATCGTGACGCGCTGAACGCTATTCACAACGGTTTTGAAAACATCTCGCTTGACGAACAAACGATCTTAAATCTTCATTCCGTCTTGCTTTCCTTCACCGAAACAAACGGCGGCACATATAAAACGTCCGACAATGTAATTCTTGAAATAGCCCCTGATGGTAACCGAAGAATACGGTTTACACCCACAAAAGCCTCTGAAACACAGTCGGCTATGCAACAATTGGTGTATGCGTTCATGGAGGCAAATAGCGATAGTGGAATAAACAGGCTACTTTTGATACCCTGTTTTATTCTTGACTTTTTGTGTATTCACCCGTTTTCCGATGGGAACGGAAGAATGTCTCGGTTGCTTTCTCTATTGCTGTTGTATAGAGCGGGTTTTGAGGCAGGAAAATACATTTCTTTTGAAGAGCAGATCAACCTCAACAAAAATGCTTACTACGAAGCGTTGCGGAAATCTTCTGAAGGCTGGGAAAGCAACACGAATGATTATTTGCCGTTTATCGAAAACTTCATTTTTACGCTGCTCATTTGCTACAAAGAACTTGACAAACGTTTCGCTGTTATCCATTCAAAAAAAGTTTCCAAACGCGAACGCATCGAGCAAACCATACTCAATAGTTTGCTTCCCCTCGGCAAACGGGACATCCATTATATTTTGCCGGATGTTTCGGTAACTACCATAGAAATGGTGGTTTCACAAATGCTTAAACAGGATAAAATTAAAAAAATCGGAACGTTTAAAGATGCGAAATACATAAAAAAATCACCATGCCCCATTGCATCATAAACAAAAATAATCATCATAAAATTCCAAAAAATCATGAAAAAATTTGCATTAGTATTATCCGGATGTGGCAAGTATGACGGATCCGAAATTCACGAATCTGTTACGGCTATGTTGGCTGTCAGTAAGAGTGGGCACAGTTATCAGGTGTTTGCACCGAATATGCCACAACATCATGTGGTGAATCATCTCACGGGTGAGGAAATGCCCGAAACTCGCAATGTGCTTGTGGAATCGGCACGCATTGCTCGTGGAGATGTGAAAGATTTGTCTACTTTCGATGTCTCGGAATACGACGCTTTACTACTGCCGGGAGGCTTTGGAGCCGCAAAAAATCTCAGCGATTTTGCATTCAACGGCGAAAATTATACTGTGAATAATCAAGTGAAAAATGTTATCCAAGCCGTGCACCGTGCGGGCAAACCGATTGGTGCGATGTGTATTGCACCGATGCTTGTTGCCGATGCAATTCAAGGCGTGGAACTGACTCTGGGAATGCCGTGCGGTGCTTCAGACATAGCAGAAAAACGCGGAGCCGTTCACAACGTGACCGAACATGGTCAAGTGGTGGTCGATGAGAAAAACAAAGTAGTCACAACCCCTTGCTATATGCTCGATGCGAATATCGCACAAGTGGCAGATGGTGCGGAAAAACTGGTGGAAGAACTGTTAAAATTGATGTAATTACCATGCAAAAAAAAGGAACCAAACACGGCATTCACCGTGTAATCGAGCCCAAAGGCGTGTTGCCGCAACCGGCAAATAAAATTTGCAACAACGTTGATGAAATTTTCGATAACGAAATTTTGATTGATGTTCAAACGCTGAATATCGATTCGGCAAGTTTCACACAAATCAAGGAGCAAGCCGGTGGCGACAACCAAAAAATCGCAGACATCATGCTCGATATCGTTGCCAAACAGGGCAAACACCGCAATCCCGTAACCGGTTCGGGCGGTATGTTGCTCGGCACGGTAGAGAAAATCGGCGATGCCCTCAAGGGAAAAATCGACTTGAAAGAGGGCGATAAAATTGCGACATTGGTTTCGCTTTCGCTGACACCTCTAAGGATTGACAAGATTAAAGATATTCGAAAAGATATCGATCAAGTCGATATTGACGGAAAAGCAATTTTGTTTGAAAGCGGAATTTATGCGAAGATTCCTGCGGACTTGCCGGAAAATCTGGTGTTGTCGGCGTTGGACGTTGCCGGTGCACCGGCACAAACAGCAAAGTTAGTGAAAGAAGGCGACACCGTTCTAATCATTGGTGCAGGCGGAAAATCGGGAATACTATGTTGTTATGAAGCGAAAAAACGTGCCGGAAAAAACGGCAAAGTGATTGGTATCGAATACAACGAAACCAATGCGAAACGCCTGCAAGAAACGGGGTTTTGCGATGTGGTGTTTTCGGCAAATGCCACACAACCGGTACCGGTTTTGGAAAAAATCGAAGCAATAACCAACGGCAAACTTTGTGATGTAACCATCAACAATGTGAACGTTCCGGACACGGAAATGACAAGTATTTTATGTACGAAAAACGATGGTGTTGTTTACTTTTTTTCTATGGCGACAAGTTTCACCAAAGCCGCTCTGGGTGCGGAAGGCGTTGGTAGTGATGTTACCATGATTGTGGGTAACGGCTACACCAAAGGGCACGCAGAATTGACATTGGATTTATTCCGCGAAAGCGAAAAATTGCGGAATCTTTTTACGGAATTATATGCGTAGGGATGAGGTTTCCGTGTCTATGGGAGAATATGTTGTGTGTATATTTAGAAATTAATTCAAGACCAATTCAAAAATTTTTCGTATCTTTGCACTCCAAAGAGAGACGTTAGCTCAGTTGGTTTAGAGCGCTTGCTTGACAGGCAAGAGGTCATCGGTTCGATTCCGGTACGTCTCACAGAGGGTGGGATTTTAACACTTTTTAAGAAAAAAACGTTAATTTTAACACTTTTTAAGAATTTTTTGCTTGTTTTTTTGCAAATTTCGCTGTAACTTTGCAGCAAAAAAAAGCAAATGAAAACAAATGATATTCCGCAAGGACGGACAAGAGAGGACATTCAGCAGCGCAGAAAAATCATCAAAGATTTTTATGCGATTTGGAATGCTACCAATCCTACAAAACATATCTTCAATATTGCGTTGAATGATTTTATACACATCCGATTTTTGTCTATTCAAGAAACAGCAGAGCAAGCAGCATTTACCTATCAATCTACGTTGGCAGTAACTTATCTAACCGAAATTTTAGAAAAGGCAACAATGGTAAAACGCGTAAAGCCTAAACCTCATAATCAAAATCAAAAACGTTTTTCCGAAATAATCATTATGCAGTATAACAAGCCGTCGCTCGGCAAAATAAAACTAACCGTAGGCGTGTTGAGAGGCAGCAAGCAAAAAATTCAATACTGTGTAACCTCAATAGAAAAAACGACCGACAACCCTCCTCATCCCGGAAATAGTTATTAGTCGTTTATCCTATTCGTACTGCAAAGTTACAAATAATTTTTGAATTGACCAAATTTTTTTTTGTAAGCAAACAAAAAATACTTCTATCATACTTGAAATTTTTACTATCTTTGCAAAAAATTTCAATCACAAACTAAACTCATTGTAACCCCAAAAATTAAGGAGAACCAAACCATGACAAGATCATTAGTCACCATCCAAAAAGTAAAGCAGATAACCGCTATCCCCGAGTCGGATTTTCTGGAACTCGCCCATATCATGGGCTGGCAGTGCGTTGTGAAAAAAGGCGAATTCCAAGTGGAGGATTTCGGCGTGTATTATGAGGTGGACAGTTTCCTTCCGGAGGA
>WRKV01000112.1 GCA_009777915.1 Bacteroidales bacterium
GCAATTTATTCTTTATTCGGAACATCTAAGACTGTAATTACTTGTGAAACTTAAAGTGGCTTAGAATAAAATACTAATTTCTTGTGAATTATAAAGTGCAAATGTGGGGTGGATTCATTCAGGTATAGGATCTAGTGGCGAGATATTCTGGGCCTGGCAAAGATTATCAGAGAAGAAGAGGATACATTAATCAGCTGGGCAAAGAAAAACTTTTCCAATAAAGTCTTTGTTTCATAGATTTGGACCGTATTTCGACAAATGAAACACAGACACACAAATACACAGACATACAAATACACAGACACACACACATACACAGACACACAAACACACACACACACTACTATATTAAGGTGACAAGTCATTAGAGTGCCTTTTGAAGCCTTCACTTACGGATGTAACCCGAAAATATTTTTGAGATAGTAATTAATGAAGAATTTAAGCTCCAAGACTAATCAAAATCCTTTCATTGAGGAAATATGAAATACATAGAAACTGAAGGATGGATATCCAGCTAAGCTAATGAATCCCTTTATGAACAGCCCTTGAAAATACTCTAGGTCCAATGCAGTTGCCTATTAACGAAGGCTGTGCCTCGACAGAACAGAAATGAATGAGGGAAATATTCAGGTCAGTTGTGGGTTGTGCACGAAATACCAAAACCATTGCAGATAGTTCCTGCTGCATGTCGGTTCTCTAATTCCGCGTGAGTACGGTGGTATTCACTGAGTCGGTAAGGACATTTTGTGCCTTGCCGGAAACAAAAAGTAAAAAATATTAAGATTTTCTGCTGCTTGAGAACATAATTGGTCCTGGTAGTGACCTGAACCACGTCTCCGGTATAGGAAACAATAATCTAAAACATGTTTTTGTTTAAAAACTTAGGCGTACTTTATATAGTGTTTAATTAAATGTAAAGGTAAAGTTATAGCTTTACTGGCCGGACAGACCCTGAGGTGTTCCAGGAGGTTGAGGCTTCCAGATTTCAAGACAATCGGCACAAGAAGATGGTAGGGTTGTCAACCTTACGCACCGGTCGCCTTTACTCACAGAAGATATCCATGGTACCTATTTCCGTTAGAGGCTGAGTCGACCTGAACCGTATAGTGCTACCGGAAGGATTCAATAAAAAAAAGATCCATTCGGGATTTTTTTGTGTGAATCATTTATTGGTTTTCAGTTCATCTTACAAACAATACTTTATCATTCAGGTCAGCCTCTTTGCAAATCTACTCTCCCATTCACAGCAGTCTTACTCTCTCCTTCTAGCCAGTTGCACTCCGCTCGTGCCCATCGCAATCTCTTAATCCCTTGGTGCGCCATTGGCGCCCTTGCAGTTCATGCCCTAATCTATGTATCCCTCTTAGTTCCCCATGGCCTCCTTTGTGGTCAGGTTGTGCTGCCTTAGAGGACCTCTAGGTAGTTCCCCACGCGTGTAGACCGGCTGGGCTCCTGGTATGAATTCCAACTCGCCCTGTTCGTCAGGTCCATATAATCCAGCATGGACAGGGTTCTCAGAGTCTGCATCTGGTAGAAAACCAAGTTCGCTAGGGTCCACAGAACCGTCCGGTTTCTTTGTGGCGGCCATACTTGGAGTTGGGGGCTAAGGAGCAGATATGTGGGTATGTGGCGTGGGTCCGTCCGTAGCATCCAGATTATTCGTCTCCTCGTCCACTCCCATACAACTGACCCGTAGCCGCACTCTGTGAGAAGGTGGATGAGTCAGTGCACTAAAACAAAGAGAGTTTTTCGCTGCTAAAAAGCCTTACAGCTGCGACCTGCTCTTCGACAGGAACCTCGTTGGTATTTGGCACGAAGGACCCAAAGCCGCACAGTATTGGGAAGGCAATCTTTCGAAAGAAAACAAGATGTGGAAGTTCATCATTGTTGAACATAAAGGTCGTTTTATATACGGCACGCCCGATATTATGGATGCAACCAAGCATAGCCGCAACAACGTGACAGGCGAGGAAGGCGCATCTTTCAAATTGGGACGCAATTCGATTACTTACAAATTGGAAGGCAACAAACTCACCATTACCGGAGGTATTGAAGGAACAGGCGGAGGCTTCGGTGCTCAAATCAAAAATGGCGTGTATTACAAGTACGACCCGAAACAGCCGAAAGCAACCGAGAATGAAATGATGCGGGAGGCAGGACAAGGTGCAGCGGGGTTGTTTGGGAGATAAGGTTGAGTTTCACCAATAGCCACCATTAACCTTAACCCTCAAAAAAAAACGAAACGCACAGCGTTTCGTTTTTTTTTTTTTGAGTTAAAAGTTAATATCGCAACCATTTCCAAAGTTCTTGGTAGTTAACTTTTTTTCCGTACATTAAAATTCCGGTGCGATAAATTTTTGCAGCGAACCAAGTTGTGAATATAAATCCTGCTATCAACAAACCTATCGACAACGCCAATTCCCACGTTGGCACGCCAAACGGCACACGCATCATCATCAAAACGGGCGATGTAAATGGTATCATCGACAACCAAACTGCAACCGATCCATTCGGATTTTGCATCACCATAGGAATGGCAATAATGGCTAAAATCAGCGGAACAGTGAGGGGTAGCATGAACTGCTGTGTGTCGGCTTCGTTGTCGACCGCAGAGCCAACCGCCGCAAACAGCGAGGCATACAGCAAATAGCCACCAATAAAATAAATCAAAAACATCAGGATAATAAATGTGAAATCGATATTGCCGACACCCGACAACATTTTTTCAACCATCGTTACCGTTTCTATTTGTCCGGCAATTTCCGGCGAAATCATCTCTCCCATATTCATAGATTGCGTCATCTCGTTTGGTGTAAATGATGATGCCATCGCACCGCCGGCAATGGCAACAATACCAAAGGTTAGAACAATCCACAACAAAAATTGTGTGAGTCCGACACAAGCAATTCCAATAATTTTTCCCATCATAATTTGAAACGGTTTGACCGACGAAACAATCACTTCAACAATGCGACTGCTTTTTTCTTCAATCACGCCTTGCATCACTTGTGCACCAAATAAAAACACAAACAAATAAATCAAAAATGCCGCAGCATAGCCGATTCCGGTTTTCATGCCCGTTGCGGATTCCTCGCCGGTGCGAACATCTTGGGCTCTCAAATTAATTTTTATTGCCTTGATTTTATTGTAATCTTCGGTCGAAATGTGAAACGTTTGCATCAACAATTTATTTTGCAAAACATCTTGCAACTGATTCTCAATCGCAGTAACAGTGCCTAATCCGGGCTGCTTTTTGTTGTAAAACAACGAGACAGGATTGGCTTTATCCTCATCTGTTTTTTCGATGAATAACACCAAATCGAAAACGCTTTCTTTCAATTGTTCTCTCGCCATATCAATATCCTCAACGTTTGAAAATATGAGCGTTCCTTTATTTTCGAGTTTGTCTTCAAAATTTCCGGATTCATCTACAACAGCAATGGTGTCCTTGTCCGTACTGACTTTCATCAGCAATGCCGGAACAACCAAGAGAGATGCAAATAAAATCGGACCTAAAATCGTCATGATGATAAACGATTTTTTCTTTACGCGAGTCATGTATTCGCGACGGATTATTAATAGAATTTTTGATTTCATAAGAGTTCTTTTTTGTCGTCATTCCGAGTGTAATCGAGGAATCTCCTTGTTTCTTGGGGATGTCTCAACTTCGTTCGACATGACAGTTACTATTTGGTTACGGTTTGTATAAAGATATTATTCATTGATGGCAAAATTTCTTGAATGCCTGTAACATCAACGTGTTTGGTGATTTCGGTCAACAAATTATTGATTTTACTACCTTCCGGAGTTTGAATTTTTGCAGTAAAAAAACCATGTCCGTTCGGGTGACTTTCCAAGACAGAAAACCCTTGTGGCAGTAAGGGTTGAAGGTTTATTTCATTCGTACTTTCATAGGTCAAACTATACGAATAATTGCGATATTGCCGTTGAATTTCTTTCACATTTCCATTCAAAACCACTTGCGATTTGTTGATGAGAGCAATTTCGTCACAAACTTCTTCAACCGATCCCATGTTGTGTGTCGAAAAAATAATTGTGGTTCCTTTGTCGCGAAGATTCATCATTTCGGCTTTCAGCAACTCCACGTTTACCGGGTCAAAGCCACTAAACGGTTCATCAAAAATCAGCAATTTCGGGTTGTGTAAAATCGTCACGATGAACTGCACTTTTTGTGCCATTCCTTTTGAAAGTTCCTCTACTTTTTTATCCCACCAATTTTCAATTCCGAATTTGAGGAACCACGTTTTAAGTTTTTCGAGGGCTTGTTTTTGCGACAACCCTTTGAGCTGTGCGAGATACATGGCTTGTTCGCCAACTTTCATTTTTTTGTAAAGTCCGCGTTCTTCGGGCAGATAGCCGATTTGCTCGATATGTCTGGGTTGCAGACGTTCGCCGTCGAACCAAATTTCGCCCGAATCCGGTGCGATGATTTGATTGATGTTCCGGATTAGCGTCGTTTTTCCGGCACCGTTCGGACCCAAAAGTCCGAACACGCAACCCCGCGGTACACTAATCGAGACATCGTCCAACGCCTTGTGATTGGCATAGGATTTGTGAATGTTTTTTGCTTCAAGAATTATATTCATACGAGTTTATGTTTTTTTGTGTTCACTGCCTTTATTAGTCGTTCCCAATATAGGAAATGTCACAAATTTTTTGCAAAGATACGAAATTTTTTTGAACTTTTTCTTAATACTTTTTTTGAGAGCAAAAAAAGTATTCAAAAAAACTCTTTGCAGGAAATACGTCGCCGCTACGCTCTGACATTTCCTGCGATAACGTATTCGTCGCTTTGCTCCTCATGGTTTTTTACGCTTCGCCGAATTGCCGTCATGTCGACCGGAGCCACCATTCCCGTCATGTCGACCGGAGCACGCAAAGCGTGCGGAGCGGAGACATCCCCTTGCTATTGACTGTTCCCGAATTTGTAGAGACGCGGCATGCCACGTCTCTACAGAAAAAAAACGAAATGCTTTGCATTTCATTTTTTTTTCGTATCTTTGCAAAACATTTTAATCGAAAAATCAAAACCATGAAATAAACGAAAATATAAATAAAACATAGCGATTGCTATTCTTGTTATCGAAATTTCAACACTTTCAATTACAATCAAGAATAAGTGTAATTGCCTGCAAAAGCGGGCTTGCCTATTTGATTGTATGGGTCGTTGAAAACCTCGATAACGGATTTGTTAAGTCCGTTTTTTTTATTGCCCTAAATCATAAACCATAAACCATAAATCATAAATAACATGAAAAAATTCACCCTAATCTTAATCATTCTTGCAAGTTTTGCAACCAAAAGTTTTTCGTATTGTCCAATTCCGCAATGGTGTCCTGAAGCACCCTTGCATCAAACCCTTTGCCCCGGCGACACGATAGAAACTATCGAATTTCCATCGGTGATAGCTAAAGTCCTGATCGTCACTTGGTGGACGGATGGCACACGCATCCATTCTTTTGAAAATCCTCCTGACGGCATCACGGTTTCCGGTGCCGCCTCGACTCCGCTCGGCGAACGAGAATATGCATGGCCTGTCTCTATCAGGGGAAAACCAACAGCCGTAGGCACTCATCACTACACGGTGAGCAATACCTGTGGCGTGGAACTGCTACATGGGAGTATCACCCTCAATGCATCAATACCGAATACACCGGGAACTATTACATTTAGTCCTACTTCGGTTTGTCCGGGCGACACATTCACAGCCTCTATCAGTGCTGTAAACGGTGCTGATTTTTACACCTGGACTACGCCTGCAAGTATGACCGCTGATGGCAGTGATAGCACCACCATCAACATTACCGATGCGGGCACAACATCGGGTAATCTTGCTGTTTCGGTAACGGCGACTAACACTTGCGGAACAAGTTCTGCGAGCACCGCAAATATCACCATAGGAACAGTTCCAAACACACCCGGAACCATTACATTTAGCCCAACTTCGGTTTGTCCGGGCGGTGCATTCACAGCGAGCATTGCTGCTGTAAGCAATGCAACGACCTATAATTGGACTACGCCTGCAAGTATGACCGATGACGGTAGCGATAGCACCACCATAACTATTACCAATGCAGGCATTACATCGGGCACCCTTGCTATTTCAGTAACGGCGACCAATATTTGCGGAACAAGTTCTGCAAGCACAGCGAATATCACCGTTAATGGATCGCCCACCATCGGAGATGTGACGCCTATCACCGACCAAACCACAGAGCTAAACACACCGTTTGCCAACGCACTAACCATCAGTCCTGAACCAACAGGAACTCCAACGCCAACCATTCAGTGGTATTCGAGCACTACGGCGAGCAGTGCAGCCGGAACAAGTGGCACAGCCGTGAGCGGAGCCACAGATAACACCTTTACACCGCCTACAACAACGGTCAATGCCGATGGTGTGTATTATTACGCTGTGGCTACCAACATTTGCGGAAATACAGCTACGGCTAATACCAGCGGAAAACACACGGTAACCATTCCGATTCCAACTTGCACCGGCACGCCGGGCAATTTGACGCTTTGTATTGGTGCTATTAATGTTGCCTCACCCGGAACGGTGAGTTGGCAGGGTTCGACCAATATAGAGGAGTATGCACGGACGATTTCCGGTAATGGGATTACGCAAGTTTGGTCGGGTGTTGTTACTGCGAGTAATTGTAACAGTAGAGCGATATTTACGTCTGGTAATACCGTAACAGATTGTCGGAATTCCACCAATGGTTTCAGTGGGGATTACTTTAATTTCTGTTTGGTGCTACGTCATGCGGCTACGCTTTGTCCTTCACCTTGGCGGGTTCCGACTTGTCAGGATTTTATTGAGTTGGATGTTGCTTTGGGTGGTAATGGGATTGACCGTTCAGGTGAAGCAGGTACAGTGAATGAAGTTCCTATTGCAGATCAAGTGGAGTGGTATATCGGGGCCACCGGTTCCGGTAATCCTGCGTCAAATAACATCGAAAGTACCTGGGGTGGCTCCCGCTTTACTGCAGTCGCGTCGGGTCTCACGAATGCGTA
>WRKV01000113.1 GCA_009777915.1 Bacteroidales bacterium
CGATTGGAACGCCGACATATCAATGGTGAACGGTACACGGTCAACGCTGAACGGTGGTTGCGCCACATAGACTCGTCTGCCGTTCATATCAAACAGTTCTACAATGTCGCCGGGTTGCCACTCGTAATTGATAATTCGCAGTTCGTAATTCACCGGGTTGGGGAAAATCTGAATTTGCTCTTGTGGGATTAGGTTAGCGTTGGATGTTCCGCTGTTTTTGCAGTCGTCAAGTTGTTGAAGTAGGCTGATAATGCTGTCGGTTAAATCGTTCTTTTCCAAACCTAATGCTACCACTAAATTATACAAACGTAATGTGTCGGCTATTAGCCCCGAAACTTCGCTGTTTAAGCCTGCAATAATGATGTTTTGATTTGCTATATCGCTGTTTAAGCCTGCAATAATGATGTTTTGGTTTGCTATATCGGTGTTTAAGCCGTCAATAATGATGTCTCGATTTGCTATATCGGTGTTTAATCCGTTAATATTGTATAGCAAAGTGGCGATACTGTCGTACAATTTTACGATAAGCAAAGCGCTTTCGTTGCAGTCGCCTATTTCTATAATGTTCACCGTTGCCGTTGCCGTATGTCCACCGTCATCTGTAGTAACGGTGATGGTTGCTGTTCCATCGGAAACAGCAGTAATAAAACCGGTGGTGCTGACAGTTGCAACGCTTGTGTTGTTGCTTGCCCAAGTCACATTTTTATTGGTTGCATTTTCGGGATTAACGGTGGCTGTAAGTTGCTCCGTATCGCCAACGGTTAGTGTTGCTGTGTTTTTGTCTAAAGTTACGCTCGTTACGGCTACTACGTCCGGCTCAACTGTAACCGTACAATGTGCTTGATGACCGCCATCGGTGGTGGTAACGGTAATGGTTGCCGTTCCTTCGGAAACAGCCGTAATAAACCCACTTTGGCTGACAGTTGCAACGCTTGTGTTGTTGCTCGCCCAAGTCACATTTTTATTGGTTGCATTTTTGGGATTAACGGTGGCTGTAAGTTGCTCCGTATTGCCAACGGTTAGCGTTGTAGCGTTTTTGTTTAGGGTTACGCTTGTAGCAGGCTCCGGCGCATCGGTACTCCACGAGGTATAGGTTTCTACCAATGGTGTTTGATACGGAAAAGTATAGGTTGTTTTAGTTAGGCGATTTTGAGTATTGTATTCACGCTCGTAGATTTTTTCCGTTTCATCACCACCATCATCATCACCCCAACGAGTATAGTCCTTTGTTAATAACCCGTTTTCGTCATACTCACGAATTTTGGTTCTTGAATATCCTTCATCATCGAACACGTCTTCTTTCCAACCTCCGTTGGCTAATTTTGTAATAACGGTTGTTTCCGAAATCAAGCCGACAAGCGTCAGTTTTTTTGTCCACACATTATCGGTTATCGTACATACAACATTACCTGTTTGTCCGAAAGCAGAAATGTTCGAGTTACTAAAAATTTCGTACAGTTTGTTATCTTCCCAAACAAACTGTTTGCCGTCAGATAAATTGGGTTGAGAACTACTCATATCGCTACTACCACCAAATATGCCAATATCGTCTATCGGACTTAACCCATAAGGATTGAAATACTCCCCATTCTTTGCAAACACGATATTGGTGGCGTTTATAATAGTGCCATCATCGTTCATCGTAACGGTAAGAAGTTCGTTCAAACCATCGCCCCAAGTGTATGTAATAGTTATCATTCTTGCATATCCATCGTAATCATCTACACTTGTAAAATTTGTTATACGTCCTTTGCTGTCGAAAGCGTAATTTGTCGATGTTTCCAACTGTTGGGTTGTTTCGTTCCACACTCTCATACCGGTGCGGACACCTGCTCCGTTCACAATCGCCTCACGCCATTCGCTTACTCTCAAAATAAAATTCGTACCATCGTAATGTGGGTATTCAGATTTGTACGATAGTTCCATTCCCTTGTCATCGTAGGTGGTTTCATCTCTGTGTCGGGGATTACCCAAACCATCTGTTGCTACTTCTTTTGTCATTACAAATTTACCGTTGGGCAATCGGTGGAATGTCCGCTCAGTGGTTTGTGACAATACGTACACACCTTGTTCTAATTGGTACTGTTTGACAGAGGTAAAGTGTCCGATACTGTCGTAAGTGTACTCAAATTTTAGGTCTTGATGACCGTTGTTCTGATACGCAACTGTTGGCAACGCCTTTTCGGTTGCAAATGTCTGTCCCGCTACTGCGAGGGAACAGATAAAAATTACTGTGGTTAGAATGTGTTTCATAGTTTAATTGTTTAATTGCTTAACTGTTTAATTGTTGATTTGGTTATTTGGAAATTCATAATTCATAACTCATAATTCATAATTGCAAATAAAGAACCCGCTGCCGGAAAATAATCCGACAACGGGTAAGTTTTTGAAATAAGTTTTGTATACTACGCGCGCGTTCTATTGCATAGTGACGCCAGGTGCGGTGTGTGTGTGTGTGTGTTTACACAAATATCCAAGAAAACCAAATTATTTTGGTGGAAGTTATGAACAATATTGTGGTTTTCCTTTAAGGGCATGTTCGTAAATTTTTTGCAAAGATAGTAAAAAAAATGAAATGTGATAAAAATATTAAAAATTTTTACAGAATCTTGTACTAGACCTCAGTTTTCATCATTGTTTTCTTGCTCTAAAAAATGCAAGTTTTGTTGCAAAATTTCTTTTGGGATTAATTGTCGTTTGTATTCGGCAATCATGGTTGGGCTTAGGCTACGGCTCAACGCGTATTCTACAACTTGCTCGTTGGCATCTTTACAGAGCAAAATTCCGATACTCGGGTTTTCGTTTGCTTTTCTTACATCTCTGTCCAAAGCTTCCAAATAGAAGTCTAATTGCCCCAAGTATTCGGGTTTGAACTTCGTTGTTTTCAGTTCGATAGCCACAAAACATTGCAAACCCCGATGGAAAAACAACAAGTCTAGATAGAAATCGTCCATACCCACTTGCAAGCGGAAATTGTCATCAACAAAAATAAAATCGTTCCCTAAATCCAAAACAAATTTTTTCATTTGCTCCACAAGCCCTTTTTGCAATGTTTTTTCGTTGTGATGTTCCGGTAGGTTGAGAAAATCAACCATGTAGCTGTCTTTGAAATAATTTTTAGCGGTGGGGTAAGTGGTTTTTAGCGTTTCGGATTGTTTATTGTTACCTATCAATGTGCGTTCGTAGATACCTGCATCTATCTGCCTGCCGAGTGTTCGGTAGTCCAAGCGCTCGTTGATTGTTGTGAGCATGTAAAATATGCGTTCGGGAGCGTTTACACAGCCCGAAAGTATTTCCAAATGGGCGTACCAAGGGATTTGTGCCAAGAATGACACCAGCGTAAATTCATCTGTATTGGGCTGTATCTGTATTGGCGTTGTTGATCCAATTTGTGTCTGCATTGCAGACACAAATATATTATTCTTGCTTTCAGTTAGTTGTAATTGTGTCTGCAATGCAGACACAATTTGCGGTTGCAGTGCCGCCACAAATTCCGGTTCGGTGTATGTGTCATAAAATCTAACCATTCTATAAATTCCCCTACGACTAAAGCCTTTTATTGTTGGGTCTTTTTCTTTAAGGTATTGAGCGAGCGAATCCACAACTTTACTTCCCCATTCGGATGATTTTATTTTTGCGGAAACGTACTTTCCGACCTCCCAATTTGTAAATATACTTTCGTAATTTATTGCTTGATATGCTCGGCTTTTTCGAAACTCTATTAGGGAGTGGATTTCTTCAAACTGCTGGTGTCGGACAGGTGTATTATTTTTCATGGGAATTTTTTCGCAAAGATACAAAATTTTGGTTAATTCAAAACAAAGTCGTATCTTTGCAGCCATCTAAAATTAACAAGCTATGACTAAAACAGAACAACTCATTGCCATGGAAGAGCGCTACGGTGCTCACAACTATCATCCTCTACCTGTCGTTTTGTGCAAGGGCGAAGGCGCCTTTGTGTGGGACGTTGAGGGCAAACGCTACTTCGACTTTTTGTCGGCATACTCTGCCGTGAATCAAGGACACTGCCATCCGAAAATCGTGAAGGCCTTGTTTGATCAAGCACAGACGCTCACACTCACCTCGCGTGCATTCTACAACGATGTGCTTGGTGGCTTCGAAAAATACATGACCGAATTTTTTGGGTATGACCGTATGTTGCCCATGAATACAGGCGCAGAGGGTGTTGAGACTGCACTGAAACTCGCGCGCCGCTGGGGTGTTGTGAAGAAGAATATCCCGAACGACGATGTGCTGATCGTGTGCTGCGAAGGCAACTTCCACGGACGTACACTGGCTATTGTATCCATGTCGTGCGACCCTGATTCGTATGCGAACTATGGTCCGCTAACCCCCGGTTTTGTTCGCATTCCATACAATGATGCAGCGGCTTTGGAGAAGGTGTTGAGCGAACACGGATCGCGCATTGCGGGGTTCTTGCTCGAGCCGATTCAAGGCGAGGCAGGGGTCTTTGTTCCGGACAAGGGGTATCTGAAAGCGTGCTACGATTTGTGCAAAAAACATAATGTGCTGTTCATCGCTGACGAGGTACAGACGGGCATTGCACGCACAGGGAAAGTGTTGGCTTGCGATCACGAAGACGTTCGTCCGGATGTGGTAATCTTGGGCAAAGCCCTCTCCGGTGGCGTGATTCCTGTGTCGGCGGTGTTGTGTGATGATGACATTATGCTCAACATCAAACCCGGCGAACACGGTTCAACCTTCGGTGGATTCCCGCTTGCAGGGCAGGTTGCCATGGCTGCACTCGAGGTTGTGAAAGAAGAGAACCTTTGCGAGAAAGCCGAGTATTTAGGCAACATCTTCCGTGAGGAGATGAGCAAATGCAAGTCGGAACGCATCGAACTTGTTCGCGGAGTGGGTCTCTTGAACGCAGTCGTCATTCGTCCGAAAGCGGGCAAAGAGGCTTGGGACGTGTGTATGCGTATGCGCGACCTGGGTATCTTGGCGAAACCTACGCATGGGGATATCATCCGTTTTGCGCCACCGTTGGTGATTACCGAGGAACAGCTTCGCGAAGCGATTAAATTGATTATTGAAGCCATCGAAACCGTATAAACAATGCCAAACAAACAAATCTTTTTTCGCCAGTGGTCGCGAAAAAACTACGCCGTATACAACAGCATAGGCAAGCAAATCAAGATTTGCGTGCTCTGTTTCAGTTGTTCCATTTTAACCTTTAACACCTCCGCTTTTGCAACCGTTTCGGAGGCCGGAAAACGGATTGGTAACGATGATTCAGACTACGACATTCCACCGGACACGATCCTTCTGGAAGCTGCGCTAATACAGGCACCACCGAAGCCGATGGTGTCTTCGCTATCGCGGGTCGTTGTCAGTTTCGACAGGGAAGATTTACAAAAACTTCCGATACAAAATGTTCAGGAATTGCTGGCTTATGTCGGCAGTATAGACCTCCAACAGCGCGGTGGACAAGGTGTTCAAGCGGATGTGCGCATACGCGGAGGAAATTTCGACCAGGTAATGATCATGCTCAACGGCGTCAATTTTACCGATCCTCAAACGGGTCATCACAACCTCAATTTACCGATAGATTTAAGCAGTGTCGAACGTGTTGAAATCCTTCAGGGACCGGGCGCGCGCGTGTTGGGCGCGAATGCATCTTCGGGTGCAATCAACATCGTCACAACGGCTTCCGATACAACTTCGGTGGGTGTGAAAATGGCGATTGGTCAACACCGTTTCTCCGATGTGAGTGTGCAGGGCAACCTCATCCGAAACTCGCTTAAACTTCATGCGTCTTTAGGAAAATCAGGGTCTTCAGGCTATATACCCAATACGGATTTTGATATTCAAAACGCTTTTTTGCATGTGCAAATGGGCGAGTTAAGTCGTGGCGAAATCAGCTTGCAATCCGGCTATCAATTCAAGGCGTTTGGCGCGAATGCGTTCTATTCGCATACCTATCCCGACCAATATGAGAGAATCCGAACGTTCATCAATTCATTGAGTTATAGACGACATTTCAGCAATGTTAATTTGCAGGCAAACACTTACCATCGTCGCAGCTTCGATCGTTTCGACCTTTTCCGATATGAGGCACCCGCCTGGTATGCCGGACACAACTATCATCAGAGTGATGTGGTTGGTGCAAACATCCGTTCGGAATATTCTTACTACCCTTGGAAAACCACGATTGGCGGGGATTTCAGAGGAGAGCATATCTTCAGTAATGTGCTTGGAGAAGATATGTCGGAAAGACGACGCGTGCCGTTCGAACGCGACACCGTGTTTTTTACCAGAGAAAAATGGCGAACCATCGGCAGTTGGTTTGTTGAGCAAAGTTTCTTCGCTTCGCGATGGAGTGTGTCGGTTGGAGCAATGGGCAGTTATTCCAATGATTTCGGACATCACACCTGTTTTGGCACGGATGTGAACTATTCGCTATTGCCCGACTGGTCTTTGTTTGCATCGGTCAATCAAGCCTTGCGTTTGCCGACGTTTACGGATTTATACTACAGCAGTCCGACCATTTTAGGCAATGCGAATCTTGTTCCCGAGCGCTCTAACACCTTCGAAGTAGGCAGTAAAATCAGCCATTTCGGACTTCACTCCAATGTCTCCGCATTTTACCGCGAAGGGCATAACACAATTGACTGGGTGAGGCCGGCGAACGGGACGATCTACCAGAGCCTGAACCACACCCAAATCAACACCTTCGGATTTGAAGCAGATGCGTTGTATCAATTTCAAACCCATCACTTGCCAACATTGAGAGTTGCTTACACGTTTTTGAACATGAGCAAAAACAACCTCGGCATGGAATCCGGCAAGAGTTTGGAGTATTTGCGACACAAGTTTGTTGCCAATGCCCATGTGAATGTTTGGCGAGACCTGCACTGGTCGCTGGGTTGGGTCTATCAACATCGAGCCGGAGCAACCTTAACTTCGGCGGGACAGCCACAGAATTATGCCCCGATCAGTCTGTTCGACACTCGCCTCGAGTGGCGAACCAAATCCTATCAATTGTTCAT
>WRKV01000114.1 GCA_009777915.1 Bacteroidales bacterium
ATAAACCCCTCGCCGGCGATGGTCATAAACCACCTCCCGGCTTCGCCGTACTCCTCCAAAGGAGGAGAATTTTTTGCCCTACCCTATTGATTACGCCCTTTCAGGGCAAAAGGCGAAGCGTAAAACACCATGAGGAGCGTAGCGACGAATACGTTACCGCAGGAAATGTCAGAGCGTAGCGGCGACGTATTTCCTGCAAAGAGTTTTTTTGAATACTTTTTGTGCTCTCAAAAAAAGTATTGAAGAAAAGTTCAAAAAAATTTCGTATCTTTGCAAAAAACATTTTTCACAAATGCAAAAAACCACTTTTTTTAAGGAATTCAAAAGTTACACCATCATCACGTTTTTTTTGGCGTTGTATTCCGTTTCGATTGTTGGATTTATCATTAATTCGGGAATTGTCGGCGGGGGGCTCACCGGATTCGGAACCATGATTTATTACCTTTCCGGAAAACTGATTCCCGTAGGATATTCCACGTTTTTGATCAACAGCATTTTGTTGCTGATTGCCTTAAAAGTGCTGGGAAAAAATTTCGGAGCCAAAACAATTTATGCGATTTTTCTGATTTCGCTTTTCATCACGTTGGCACAACGATACATCACCGAGCCGTTTCTGGACGATGTAACGCTTTCAACGGTCATCGGCGGAGCGATTGTGGGTTTTTGTTTGGGGTCGGTGTTTAATCAAGGCGGCAGTTCAGGCGGAACAGATATTGTGGCGATGATTGTGAACAAATATCGCGAAATTAGTCCGGGACGAATGATTTTTTACATGGATATTTTTATTATCGGTTCGGCGTTTATGGTGTTTCATTTTTTTATGGATAAAACGATTTTGGAAGCGTTTCGACTCGTTGTTTATGGATTTATTTCCATTGCCGTCAGCTCTTATACGATTGATTGGACGATGCTCGGACAACAACAATCCGTGCAAATGTTTATTTTTTCAAAAAAACACGATGATATCGCCTCTGCCATCGGAACAAATTTGCATCGCGGTGTAACCCTGATTCATGGAAAAGGCTGGTATACCAAAGAAGAAACCGAAATTCTATTGGTCATCGTGCGAAAAACCGAAATGCGAGATGTTTTGCAAATCGTCAAACGTGTAGACCCGCACGCATTTACAAGCATCGGAACCGTAACCGATGTCTACGGACAAGGATTTTCTCAAATCAAAAACTGATGTCAAACCAAATCTAATTAACATGAAACACATTCCCAACACGATCACACTTGCCAACCTGTTTTGTGGCTGTTTGTCAATCGTGGCAACGTTTAGCGGAAATATCGGTGCTGCAGGACTACTGATTTTTTTAGCCGCTATTTTTGATTTTTTAGACGGATTTTCCGCGCGATTGCTCAATGCATATTCGGAACTCGGCAAACAGTTGGATTCGTTGGCAGACATCGTGAGTTTTGGTGTTGCTCCGGCAATGATTGCGTTTAGAATTATGTTTGCTCGTCAAGCGGATTTGCCGTTTGATTGGTTGGTATACACCGCTTTTGTGATGGTGTTATTTTCCGCATTGCGATTAGCCAAATTCAATATCGATACCCGTCAAACCGAACATTTTATCGGCATGCCGACACCCGCAAATGCCATGTTTTGGGCATCGTTGCCGTTAGTCTTGAGAGATTTTACCGTCAAAGAATTAACGCAATTGGAAGTGATTATGTTTCATCCGTTGATGATTGCCGGATTTTGTGTGCTTTTGGCAAGCCTTTTGGTGTTGCCGATTCCGATGCTGTCGTTCAAATTTAAATCCATAGATTTCAAATCAAATTGGCAACAAATGGTATTTATTTGGATCGTGTTAATCTTGTATTTCATTATCGGTGTGAGTGCCATTCCACTTGGAATTTTGATGTATCCGCTACTTGCATTTACCATTCGGAAAAGAAAGCAGTCGATATAAATCATAAAAATTATTGTCGATAAAAAACGTAAAAGTTCAAAACTTTTTCGTATCTTTGCAAAACAGAAAAACAAACAGACCATGAAAAAGACAATCATTCTTATCGTTGCAATGGCTTTTGCAACGACGGCATTCTCTCAGTTCGGCGTTCAAGTCGGCGGAAATCTATCTACTTTTTCCGGCAACACGACCTACAATAAGGCTATACTTGGCTATCAAATCGGAGGGATTAAAGATTTCGGCGAATGGCACGATCGATTTTCGATTGAACCCGGTCTTTTTCTCATTCATAAAGGCGGGAGAAGTAATTCCGTTATACACCATCTGAATTATTTGCAAATTCCGGTCAACACCAATGTCAATTTTTATTTCGGAGACACTCGTCTTTACATGGGGTACGGTATTTACGTGGCTTGCGGACTTTGGGGATCCACCAAAATCGGGAAAGAAAGTCATGATATAAGTTTTGGAAAAGAAAAAGATTTCAAACGTTTGGATTTTGGCGGACAGCTGTTTCTCGGAACACAAACCGGTCGTATAGGTGGAAAATTCACGTATCAGCCCGGAGCAAGAGCCATTGATCGGCGTGGCGTGTTCAATTCCAGTTATATGTTGTGTTTGACGTATCTGTTTTCAGACCCGCACTAATTGACGGTTTGCCAATGCGTAATCTTCCGGAACACCAATATCGATAAAGTATTCCGAAGTTTCAAATGCAAACAGATTCAACGCAGTTGTATGCGTTTCTAAGATGTCTTTTTCGAATGAAAATTTTTGCGAAGGAGCCAATTTTTTCACGATGTCGGTGTTGATAAGTGTTACACCAACGTTGATAAATCCCTCGTTAAGCGGTTTTTTTTCTTCAAATTTGATGATACGTTTTTGCTCCAAAACCACAGTTCCGTAGCGATTGAAGTTGTGCATTTTTTTTACAGCCAAAACCATATCAGCATGATTTTCGTTGTAACATTTCGTCATTTCGGATAAATTCACTTGACAAATGGAGTCTCCATTCAAAAACGCAATCACCGGAGAGCTCAGTAAATCCAAGCCTTTCCGGAGAGCACCGCCTGTTCCGAGAGGTTCGTCTTCGATAGAGTACACTAATTCCAAACCGTTGTATGCTGTGCCGAAGTATTCGCTGATTGCCTCGTGTCTGTAGCCCGCACAAAGCACGACACGCTGAATGTTTTCACGTTTACAATAATCCAGCAAATAGGCTAAAAACGGACGTCCTGCGACATCTGCCATAGGTTTTGGCAAGTCGGAAACGACCGATTTCAGGCGGGTTCCAAGTCCTCCAACTAAAATTGCCGCTTCGGTTATCGGATGGTCCATGTGCATAAACCTTGTTTAGTAAATTGAAACGGATGAACAAGGCATTGATGTTTTTTCAATGCTTCGATCACGCGGTATCGTGCGTTTTCCGGACAATAAAAGAAAATAAATCCACCACCACCGGCTCCGGAAATTTTTCCTCCGGTTGCTCCGGCTTGTAGGGCTGTTTGATAAATTTGTTCAAACAAATCTGTCGAGATATTGTCTGCCATACATTTTTTGTAGTCCCAACCTTCGTTCAAAATCCTACCGATTTCATCGAGATTTCCTTGAAGAATAGCCTCTTTCATCGTGGTGGCTTGGATTTTGATGCGGTGCATAGCATTAATGGATTTTTCGTTTTTGGATGATACGTTTTTTTGTTGCTGTTTGATAATTTCGCCGGAATCGTGAGAAGTTTGTGTGTAAAACAACACCAAATTATTCGCCAATTCATCCACATATTTTGCTTGAATGCGAAGTGGATTGATGATGACTTTATCATCAGCGAAAAACTCCATAAAGTTGAATCCGCCAAAGGTTGCGGCGTATTGATCTTGTTTTCCGCCTGCCATTTGCAAGTCTTTTCGTTCGATGTTGTAAGCCAAATGAGCAAGGTCGTATTCGCCCAAAGGCAGTTTCAACCATTCGGCGAAAGCCCCGACCACAGCGACAGTCAGCGTTGAAGACGTTCCCAATCCCGAACCCGGAGGAGCATCTATGTACGTCGACAGTTCGAATCCGCAAGGTTTGAAACCAAAATCTCGAACCATGCAGTTGTAGACGGCTTTTTGTAACGCACCTTTGCCATCGGTTGGTAATTCACGCACAGCGTCATGTTCAAAAACAAAATTTTGGTCTTCCAAGCGGACGATAATTTTGTTATCATCACGTGGAACGATGGATGCGTGTGCATAACGATTGATCGTTGCGTTCAAAATTGCACCGCCAAACAAGTCGGAAAACGGCGAAACATCAGTTCCACCACCGGCAAGACCAAGACGCAACGGAGCTTTACTACGGATAATCATAGAATTGTTTTTTTTGCAAAGATACGAAAAAAAAACGAAATGCATAGCGTTTCGGTTTTTTTGTTTATGATTTATGGATTATGATTTATGATTTTATGGGTTATGATTTTCGATTGGGCGAAGCAAATCATCATTCATCATTCATAAATCATAAATTGTTGTTACTGTTTCACCACTTTCGCCGTGTGACCGCCAATCCGCAGAATGTACGTCCCTTGCGGGAAAGGCGACATATCAATGATATAGGGTGACCGATCACCGGTTACCGGTATCCGGTTACCGGAATAAACACGTTTGCCGGTCATATCAAACAATTCCACAATAGTGTGCAGATCCCTCACTTCGTTCGGGACTTCGATTGTTAATTCGTCATTGACAGGGTTGGGAAACACTTCCAAATACCCATAATCACTCGATCTGTCAACTCTTAGTCCCGCCTCCATAGCATTGATTTCCGTGTTCAACCACAAAATCCGATTATTCCACCAATTTTTCATTTTGGTTATTTCTGCACTATAATCGTCCGGATAATCATGTCGATATCCGCCAACAATTTTCCATCTTTCGGTATCTTTAGCAACCGAAACTTGCAGCTTTACCCCCATTTCGTCTATGAAATTTGCAATGTCTAAAATTTCGGTATATTTTGCATTCCAACGCTCTTTATATTTTTCAAGAAACACGGGATCGTCAAAAAAACGACGAAAAAAAGCATGGGCATTTGATATATTTTGTCCACTAAAAGATGAAAAATAAGAGTGTGTTCCGATGTAGTAACCATTGATGAATTCTGCACTCATACTATAAGCCCAATCAAAATCCCACAAGGGTCCCAAGCAAATTTTTTTATCCGTGTTTTTGTAAGAAAATACGCTTCTGGGATGTTGTAATTCGTGATTCATCACGATCTCACAGACCAGCAAAAAATCAATAAAAGTATTCATGTCGATTAACTCTCGATATCCGTTTTCCGGAAAATTTGTCGATGCCATTAAATTACATAATTGGTTCCAGTCGTTTTTCACAAAATCATAAGCAGGATTATTGCTGTTTGTCGGATTACTCGCGGCTTCCGGCGATTTGATCATAATGGGCAAGTTGTAATGTGTTGTTTTGAATTTAGGATCTTCGTCCCAATAACTATCTATTTCTACAAACCAACCCTCAGAATCAATTTTAACCCTGCCCGGTGCCCCCACGCCGAGTGGGTCTGCCTGTCGATGCTCAGTTAGCACGTAAACGCCGTCGTATCTATCGTTCAGGTATACGTGAACGTGGTGATATGTGCACGTGAAAGGCAATTCGAAAACATTCTTTCCAAGCTCAAATGCCGTTGCAGTCGTGAGAAACGTTGGGTCTAAGTATTCGGCTAACAGTATCCAATTTTCCCTTGCCGGAAGTCCGAAAAACGATACATTTTCTCTAAATCTTAGTCTATACGGCTTTTTTGGATATTCCCAAGTGCTGTTTCCACGCCCTCTAATCCTGTCTTTTTGAGGCAATTCGGTTCTTGAAATGTTATGCTCGGAATGATTAGAATCAATCAAAATAAAGGATGTCATATTCGTCCAAACCTCTTTGCTTGTAATTTCAGCAGCATTTTCCGTGTGGATTTTAATCACAGGAAGTTGTGTCGAATGCTGTGCCTGAACAGCAAAACCCAAAAAAACAAAGGGCAGAAATAGGTGTTTCATAAGCATTTTGAAATTATTATTATTGGGGTTAGAGACGTAGTTTAGTGTTGTGTTTCGTCATCGTTTTCTTGCTCTAAAAATTGCAGGTTCTGTTGCAAAATTTCTTTAGGGATGAATTGTCGCTTATATTCGGCAATCATGGTTGGGCTTAAGCTGCGGCTCAATGCGTATTCTACAACTTGCTCATTGGCATCTTTGCAAAGTAGAATTCCAATACTTGGGTTTTCGTTTGCTTTTTTTACATCTCTGTCTAATGCCTCCAAATAGAAGTCTAACTGCCCCAAGTATTCGGGTTTGAATTTCGTTGTTTTCAGTTCGATAGCCACAAAACACTGCAAGCCCCGATGGAAAAACAACAGGTCTAAATAGAAATCGTCCATGCCCACTTGCAGGCGGAAATTGTCATCAACAAAAATAAAGTCGTTTCCTAAATCCAAAACAAATTTTTTCATTTGCTCCACAAGCCCTTTTTGCAGTGTTTTCTCGTTGTGATGTTCCGGCAGGTTGAGAAAATCAACCATGTAACTATCTTTGAAATAGTTTTTGGCGGTGGGGTAAATGGCTTTTAGGGTTTCAGATTGTTTGTTGTTGCCTGTCAATGTGCGTTCGTAGATGCCTGCATCTATTTGCCTGCCGAGTGTTCGGTAGTCCAAGCGTTCGTTGATTGTTATGAAAATGTAGAAAAGTCGTTCGGGAGCGTTTACACAACCTGAAAGTATTTCCAAATGGGCATACCAAGGGATTTGTGCCAAGAATGATACCAGCGTAAATTCATCCGTATTGGGTTGAACTTGTATCGGCGTTGTTGATCCAATTTGTGGCTGCAATGCAGACACAATTATATTTGCTTTATTTTCAGTCGGTTGTAATTGTTTCGGCAATGCTGACACAATTTGTGGTGGCAGTGCAACCACAAATTCCGGCTCGGTGTATGTATCATAAAATTTGACCATTCTATAAA
>WRKV01000115.1 GCA_009777915.1 Bacteroidales bacterium
CATTAAATGGCACACGCGGAATTTCGGAAAATTTACACGAAAATTTTGCTGAAAATTCTTTATACGGTTCGCCCAGTTCGCCGACTCCTTGAAAACAGGGCTGAAATGGCAATTTTGGGCCAAAATTCTAGTTCGCCAAAAGGGGTATTTGGTTCGCCAAGGTGTCATTTTAGTTCGCCAGCCGGACAAAATGCGGGCGATTTTCCTTCCGCCCGGCCAACGGTGAAGGCTTTGGTGTCGGCATTTTTGGATTATGCAAAACGGGAATACAAGGCCGATCAATACGAGCATTTTTGCAGGGCAGTGAAATGGGTTTTGGAAGCAGGTTACGCCGATTTGCCGGCCAACGATTTTTCGCCGAAAAAATTGATTGCCGTTCGGGAGAATATGATTGCAAGCGGTCGATACTGCCGAAAGCATATCAACGGCTACAAAAACCGAATAGTTCGGATGTTTCGCTGGGGCGTTACGTATGAAATTGTAACCAATGCCGACGTGGTGCCGCTTTTGCAGGCGATAGAAAATTTGAAAAAAGGGCATCGAGGCACCCGTGAAAATCCGCCCCGGCAAGCGGTTTCCAAGGACGTGGTGGAAAGGACGTTGCCGGGCTTGTCCCCCACAGTTGCTACAATGGTACAGGTTCAGTGGTTTTTAGGCTCTCGTGGAATTGAAGTGTATAGTATGCGTGTTGGGGAAATTGACACATTACGAGTCGGTGAAAAAGGTCTATGGTATTACAGGCCGGGCAGTTACAAAACGGAAGGGAAAATTGATGAAATCCCGGAATTCCCGTTAAGCAAGCCGATACAAAGATTGCTTGCCCCGTATCTTGCGGGTAAAAAATCGACAGATGCCATTTTTTCGCCCCGCACGGCCATGGCCGAATTGAAGGCAGAAAAACGGGCGAATCGGACAACGAAAATGACGCCATCGCAGAAAAAACGGAACAAAAAACGTGCGGCAAGGCCAAATCGGTATAACGAATTTTACGATCAAAGTTCCTACCGCAATGCAATTCGCTATGGGATAGCCAAGGTTAATAAAGCCCTACCCGAAGGGGAAAAAATTCCAAACTGGAGTCCGCATCAGATTCGGCACGGTGCTGGTACGGAAATAGCGTTAAAATATGGGTTAGAAAATGCTCAAGCCCAGTTGGGCCATACGTCAATGAACACTACAAAAGGATATGCCCACATACAGTTGGCCAAGCGGGAGAATATGGCACTCGAACAGGAAGATGTTTTTGCAGCCCCCGTGGCCGATAAGGGGGCGGGATTGATTCCCGGTGAGGTGGGCGCAGATTACGCTATTGCCAAGGAACGGTACGAAGCACGGAAAAAATTGCTTGTTTATGCCTGCCCTGATTTCACGGGGGTGCTATTGGATGGCGTCCTCCCTGCCAAGGCAAGCAGGAAAGAAATTAAGGCCCTGATAGGCACGGCCAATTTTAAGGCGGTGCCCTGTGAAACATGAGGGGGTCTGGACAAAACAGACCCCCTTTACGGCCTTTTTTGAACGTGGTGCAATGATCTCACAATCGCCGACCGGTATGTTGCCGGTCAAAAAGCGGTTTTGTAAAAGTGCAGTAAACTTTTACAAAACCTGGCAACCAAACTACGATTACTAGTCAGATTGCTTAGTCCTGATTATACCATTTTGGTATATCTTGCAAGCGTACTGGCGCAACCTATGCAAACAGAACATGGACTCCTTTTATGCTATCCAGCAGGATTGGCTTGCGTTGTATGAACGCCTTGCCACTTTGGTTCGTCTTCAGGAAGAAGCCTCAACTATGCCCAACAAAAAGCAATGTATCGTGCAATGGCCGGGCGGCAACCTAAAATTGAGCAAAAAACATTTCCAAATTTTCAATACGCTATACAATGCCCCGAACCAACAGATGGATATAATCGACCTGGAGGCGGCAGTCTGGGGCGAGGAAGTCGATGTCAATCTCGGCACTATCAAAACGGCAATGTGTCGGCTTGGAATTGCTTTGACTGATGCCAACAGTCCATTTTTGATAGAAAGCGTGTTGAGCAAGGGCGGCGAAACGATGGAGATTTCCGATCGCAAGGGCGTTCGCATGGTCAAAACACGTCCAGCGTTGGTCGGTTACAGGCTGGTTTTTACAAAAACATAGAATTTTTTTTGAAAAATGGATTATTTGGTGTTGACAATTTGTGCAAGTTGGATAGAATGTCCGTCGCACACTTCGTACTGCTCATGGTCATGCGAAATGTGTGAAGTGATGTCTGTTTCTGTAAGGAAAAAGTGAAAAAAGCAGAATTAGAGAATCACCATCCTTCTTCTAACTGGCACAATGTTAGGAGGATATGCCTATCATCTAGCAGGACGTGATAGGTGTTGTATTTGGCAGTATTGCCGGATATGGCTATGCCTTCTGTGCAGAATGTTGGTTCTAAAAACCTTTGTGCGCTATCGAAGCGTAAAAACTAACCAATCGTTGTACCCAAAAAAGATTTGTTCGCCGGAGTAGTCGCATTGTGCGTCTGGTTGAAGGTGCGCAAATCGCTAACATTTAACAATCAGGAGACTACAATCATGGAAAATTCTACACTTGTAAATATACGGGAGGTCGCCGACATGTTGCGGAAGGGCGAAGGCACCGTTCGCTACTACATCAACCAACGCCGCAAAGGTTTTAGCGATTTTCCGCTACCAATATCACGGGAAAAACAAAAACTATTTTGGCGGCGTTCGGATATTGAACATTGGCTTTACGGCCAGCAAGTGCAAGTAGCCGATGAGCAGGTTAATCGCAACCTGAAAGAGCAACACGGTATTGATATTACATAGGGGAGTTAAACCAATTCACTCCTCTTTTACACTAAAAAGCGGCACATGTTGATCATAAACATGTGCCGCATAACCTAAATTTAAGAATTCGTATGAGTTATTATAACACAAACTTGAAACTGTACAAGCCAAAACGTTCTAAACTTGACACGGAAGGCTTGAAAGAAGCGGCCAAAGCATACGGCTTTGACCTTTGGAAAGAACTAGCCGGTTTAACCGATGGCGATCCGCACAATGAGCCGGCCAAGCATCATCAACCGTGCCTATGGTGCGGCGGGAAAGACCGCTTGCGATACCATGCGGAAAGTAACCGGTGCTTTTGCAACCATTGTAAAAACGAAGACGGCTACGATATTTTCGATGCCGTACAATTTACACACAAAGTTGACTTCTATGAGTCTGCCAAAATCGTAGCGGAAAGAATCAACTACCACATCAAGGCTATCGAATCGCCGGAGCCTAAAAAGAAAACACCAGTACAGGCGACCAAGGTATCGCGGTTCGACTTTGATAAGCATGACCTGGACCGCTTTCCCGAACGGTACAATGACGTTGCCCAACATCGGCCTGAAATAACGATGGATGATTATCGCCGTGCGGAAGGGAAATTGGCCTCGCCCGGATTCTATCAAAATGCCATGTCTATTGTGATTCCACAATACGACAATGATGGGGAAGTATCGGGCTATGTGGAATACACTACTGACGGCAGTAAGAAAAATGTCGCCGGTACAAAGTGCGGTATAGTGGGCTACGATGCCATTCAAAACCTTCGTGGGCAACGGCAAGCCAAATTTGTTTTCAAGACGGCTGGCGTGAGCGACTATCTACTGTTATCAGGAATGATAGCAAACAAATGTGGCCAAGATGACTACTACTGTTTTACGAATGGCGGCGGCGAAACGGAACGGCCTTAAACCGATATGCGACGCCTTTGTTTGCCATGAACAATTTGCCCAAAGATGTAGAACAATCCCATGCATATTTTCGCAGGTTTATGATCATACCTTTCACGCAAAATAAAATTACCGCAGAAGAAAAAATTGAAGGCCTTGCCGATAAAATTATCGCCGCCGAAATGCCCGGTGTTTTGAACTATGTTATCGAAGGTGTACAATCACTTTTGGAAGAAGGTAAATTTGATATACCACAAGCAGTAGTAGATATTAACATGCAATTTCAAACGGAATCGTGTAGCGTTGCTACGTTCCTGGAAGACAATGGGTACAGCCCCGGCCACAACAATATGATGGTTGCCAACGAATTTTATAAGATGTATGCCGGAGACAACAAATATGCGGTATCCAAGATAAAGTTTAACAAACGCCTAAAAGCACTTGGTTATGATATTAAAAAACTGGGGAAAAATAATATCACAATGGTGTGGTACAACCAAGATAAAACAGAAGCACTTGACTGATAAAAAAACTTTGTATAATGTCACACAACTTTTTTACAATATAGGATGTTACTATGAAACATGAAGATGTACAAGAGCCGGACGGGAATGAAAGCACACCGCCGACCGAAAATCAATCCCTAGAATCCAAATACTTGGCACTGCTTGATAAGTATGATGTGTTGGCGAAGGAATTATCTGCTTACAAACAAGAAGCGATGCAGCGGCAAATCCTTGACGAATTGAAAACTGTCGCAAGGAAACTGAAAATCCCTGAACACATCATCACGCACGACTTAAAACACTACATTTCCGACTTCACCATCATCGACAACAAAATCGTCGCCGTTGCTGATAGTAGGCAAGATGCAAAAGCCGTGCTGACCGCGTTGCAAAAGGAAAGAATTCATTGGACAACACCTACTACTGTTGCAGGCAATGAACCTATGAGAAGTATCAGTATGGACGATAATCACCATCCTTTGATACAAAGACAAACAACACATAACAACTATGACTGGTTTACTAACTAAAAGGAAAATATACTATGAATAATTTTATCACTGGCTACTATAATACCGCAGTATCGGCGGCAAAAAATCCCGATGTATTGCTTGTTGACTCAATGCTATCCGCAGCACCGTTCCTGCAACACATGGCCTGGACACAAGCGAATAGACAAACGCAGCATATTTACCGGGAAGTTGCTGACATAACAGGAATCGATATTATTGACTTTGATTCCACACTGCCCCGAATGGAAGCAAGTTTTTCGTTGGGCCACACACACCTAACCGCGTTGGGCGGCATCCTAGAATTAGGCGATGACCTTACCCGGCAAAGCGGCGGGGCAGATGCCGTGTTTCAGGAACAAGCACTATTATTTGCAAAAGAAGCAGGTTGCAAATTAGAAGCATCCTACTTCACTAGAATTCTGAAAACCGCTATCGAAAAAGACAAAGCATTTCAGTGTATTGAAAGTAAAACGCCGATGCCAGCCGTTGCCGTTGTAACCTGGCAACCGGGCGAAACTTGCGGCCTGTTTAGCCCAATTTATAGCAAAGTAGGCGAACGCTTTTTTGACATGCAAAAGTTAAGTAGCGGCGACATCTACTTAAACAAAGACGGTATTGCTGTACGTGGTGCCATTATCAAAATTTGCGTTGGCCTATTACTTGCAAACAAACGATCATACGCCGCATTGTGCAATATCCCGGAAGACATCACGCCGGCAAAGTTCGCCGCTTGTATGGCAAACGTCATAGATATGGCAAGCCCAACGGACAATACAACCATCATCATGCCGCGGAGTCTTAAAACGAAAATCGCATCACTATACAGTCAATACGGCACTTCAAATAGCCTGATGCGATTCACCGATAACTACGAAATGCAGATTTGCGGTGTGCGGGTTGTTGCAAGCCCGAATATACCGCCGCTACTGACTATTGCTGACTTGCCTAATGCAGTATGATTTTTTCTTACCGTTGTTTTCTTCATACTGCTTCATTGGCCGCTTGCCGTTACCTTTCGCGGTAGGCGGCTTTTCTTTTGTTCCGTGCGGAAAGAATACCCAAGCCCCATAACGCCATTTTAAGACGGATTATCTTGCCGGTACAAAATGTACCGTCGTTTTATGAAAACCCAATGTAGGGCAACGTGGAAGGCCAGGTTCATCACTGGTTCATCATGGTTTCATCACGGTTTAGTGGCCAGTTCATCACAATGCTTTCCGGGCGGAAAGAAGTGCCCATTAATCCGTTTAATTTCAGTTGGCGAACTAGAATGGCACCTTTGGCGAACCAAATTCACCTTTTGGCGAACTAGAATTTTTGCATTTGGTGCCTGTATTTCCAGCACGGCGAACTAGGCGAACTGGCGAACTGTATAAAAATAGTTTTGGAAACTTTTGGGTATAAATATACCGATATGTGCTAGTCATGGTAGTATACTATTAAACTGCATGGCAAGTCGTTTCTTTTCCCGCTTGGCCCTATAAGTAGCATCAAAAGGGTGTGCTTTTTGTGTGCTTTTTTAGGCCTATTTCCTATTGCATTTTTATAAAAAATGTATTAAATTGTTAACAAGGTAGGAAGTGATTTACACTGTAAGATACAGTGTAAGCCTTGTTTTTCCGCATCGAAAACGGCTTTTCATTTTGGTGTAAGTAGGGTATTTGTAATTCTCGGCTCTTTGGGCTTGCAGTCGGTTATTGATGGGAACCAGGGTTTTTGCAGGCGACTTGGCGTCTTTCCGGGCAGGGAGCAGGGAAATGTCCGTGCCAGGCATTTCTTCGCAATGCGGGGTTGTTTCCGGGACTTCTGGGATATTTTGCAAAGCGGCGGGGACAGCCGGGAGAGGAGAATTGATAAAACTCCCGACTGCTTGTCCCGCCGATGCCGGCAGGGTCGATACCGCCGCTTGCGTCCCTGAAAAATTTGAAAAATCTTGTTTGTTCGTTGGGTTGGTTGGGTTAACTGTTAACTGGTTAACGTTAACAGGCGGGGAGACGTGAAAAGTGGGCGGGGCGGGGGTATTCCTACGGATACCGCATAATATCGAATGACATCTCCATTTATTTTTGTTAGTACACCATCCGCAACCAAACGGTTTAGGGCGTTGACGATAGCGTTTTTTTGGACGCTTTTTACCTCCCGGCATAGTTCACAGACTCTTCGTCCGGCGTTACTTCGCCGTTCCAC
>WRKV01000116.1 GCA_009777915.1 Bacteroidales bacterium
AAATTTTTTTTGGAATATGCAAATTGGTGAACTGTGAGGTGTGAACCGTGAACGGTTGTCGCGAATGCCCGTATGGGTCGAAAATTTTCGACCCATACAATAAATGATGGCAATTGTGTGCCTGTAGAGACGCGGCATGCCACGTCTCTACAATCATCCGCCCCTACCGCACACAACGCAGGGCGAACCCGTAGTTCTTACTGTTGTTGCTCTGAGGGCCCACGTAGGACGCAGTCAGGTACAGGGTAAACGCATCCGTGCCGCTAGACTGGCTGGACGACCAGTAGTACGAATTCGCATTCGTCAGACCGCTCGCGCGCGCAGTAAAGCGGGAGCCACCCCAAGTACCTCCGGTATGTATAGCAGACGCCCCACCACCACCACCACTGGCAGCAGTGTACCACGCAACTTGATTTGCAATAGTCACACCATTTACCGTAGTTGTGCGATTAGTCCCATTACCGCCAAGGGCAATATCCAAATTAATAAAATCCTGACAAGTAGGAACCCGCCAATCATCCGGACACAACTGATCCGCAAAGCGAACAACCATGCACCACGAAAAATAATGACCCAAAAAACCTACATTAGGCTCACGAGCCTGACGACAATCTGCAACAGCAGCATTACTCGCATAAGCATTATTGTTGGCAATAGTACCCTTTTCACAACCGGGAGCAATAACAGCATCAGACCAAACTTGAGTAATACCATTACCCGAAATAGGCCACGTGGTATTGGTAACAAAAGTCGGCGTGCCCAACGTAAACGTAAGTGCAGCATCGTTGCAACCATTGGCACCAACCCAAGGTGTGCAGGTTGGCGGCGGCGTTACCACAGTGTGTCTGCCACTAACATTAGAAGTGGCAGTGCCGCAGGAGTTAGTCGCCACAGCGTAGTAGTATACGCCGGTGGTGTTGATTGTTGTTACGGGAGGTGCGAAACTGTTGCCTGTGGCACCACTTATAGATGCTCCGCCACTATTGCTCGCAGTGGTGTTTGAATACCATTGTATATCTCCCGTTGGGGCAGGCGTAAGGGTAAGTGCAGGGTTAAACGGCGTGTTTTGCGGAGTAGCCCGATCTTCGGTAGGTGCCAACGCTCCGATAGCGGGAGAAGCATTAACCGTAATGGTTTGCGTACGTGCCTCGCTTGCTCCGCAAGCACCAATCGCAGTTACCGAAACTTCAAAATTACCCGTAGTGATACCCGCATTGGTAACGCCGAGCGATGTGCTATTGCTACCGTTATCGGTCATGTTTGAAGGCGTCGTCCAGTTGTAAGACGTGGCACCACTCACAGCACTGATAGATGCTGTGAAACTACCGCCCGTGCAAGCCGTAGTAGGGCTAAATGCAATGGTTCCCGGAGTGTTTGGAGTTGTTCCTATGGTGATATTCGCCGTGCTTGGCGAACTTGTTCCGCAAGCGTTGGTTGCCGTTACGGAAATAGCCAAACTGCCCGATGTTGTTCCTGCATTGGTAATGTTGATGGTGGTTCCATCACTGCCATCGTGGGTCATGCTTCCCGGAACAGTCCAGTTGTAGGACGTTGCACCGCTCACAGCAGCAATGCTCGCTGTGAATGCATCGCCCGGACAAACTGAAGTTGGGCTAAATGCAATGGTCCCGGGTGTTGCGGGAGTTGGTGGTGCCAGAGTGATGCTGCCGTGTAGTAACTCCACGCCACAGGTATTACTCACAGTGTAGTGGTGAGTGCCGATGCCGGTGGGTGCACCTTTAATAGAAACAGGCCACGCGTACTCTCGCTCGCCGAGCGGAGTTGGTGTCGAGGTGCCGGAAACCGTGATGCCGGGAGGAGGATCTTCAAAAGAATGGATGCGTGTCTCGTTCGTCCACCAAGTGATGATCAGAGTTTTAGCTATCACCGAAGGAAATACGATTTCCTCTATCTGCTGGCCTGAGCAAAGAGTTTGATGCAAGGGTGCGTCAGGGCACCATTGCGGAATCGGACAATGAGCAAAACTTTTGGTCGCAAAAGCTGCGATAAGGATTAAGATTAGGGTGATTCTTTTCATGGTTATTTTTGGTTTAGATTTTTGACTTCAGACAATAAAAAAAACGGACTTAAACAAATCCGTTTATCGAGGTTTTCGACGACCCATGAGTACAAATAAGTTCAGCCCGCTTTTGCAGGCGGTTACCTACCCTTGTACTCATCTGAAAGTGTCGAAATTTCGATAAACAAGAATTGTAATCGCTATATTTTATTTATATTTTCGTTTATTTCATGGTTTTGGTTTTTAGGTTAAAATGTTTTGCAAAGATACAAATTTTTTTTGGAATATGCAAATTGGTGAACTGTGAGGTGTGAACCGTGATTAGTAGGGGCGAGGCGTGCCTCGCCCAAGTAAGTAGTAAATAGTAAATAAAAAAAAACAAAATGCTCTGCATTTCGTTTTTTTTTCGTACCTTTGCACCCTTGAAAACATTGCCTACATATAAAAACATTTGGCAAATCGCCATGCCTCTGCTCTTTGGTTTCATCGCCGAAAACATCGTGGTGGTAACCGATACGGCGTTTCTCAGTCGTGTGGGCGAGCTGGAATTGGGTGCATCCGCAATGGCGGGAATGTTCTACATCATCTTGTTTGTGGTGGGTGCGGGCTTTGGCACAGGAACGCAAATCCTGATTTCGCGACGCAACGGCGAACGAAACTACGGTGCCATCGGACCGATTATGGAAAACAGCCTGTATTTCATTTGGGCGTTTTCGGCGATGATTGTGGTGTTTGCACTTGCCTTTGCACCAAAGATTTTGGGTGCGGTCATTTCCTCTGAACCCGTTGCTGAGGCGGCTGTGCGGTTTTTGGACATTCGCGTTTTCACACTGTTTTTTTCGTTGGGATGTGTAATTATGAGTGCGTTTTTTGTGGGCATACAACTCACCAAATACATTGGTATCGGCTCGTTGATGGTTGCCGTAACGAATTTTTTGTTCGACTATGTGTTGATTTTTGGTAAATTCGGTTTCCCGGAAATGGGACTTGAGGGTGCCGCCTTAGCCGCAGTATTAGCGGAAGTCGTGGGATTGGCATATTTCTTTATCATCATCATCCGCAAGGTGGATATGTCGAAATACAACCTGTTTCAATTCAAAAAACCTCAACTCGATATCACTCGAAACACCCTAAATCTCTCGAGTTTCACGATGTTGCAAAACTTCACTTCGCTCGTGGGATGGTTCCTGTTTTTCGTGATTATCGAAAAGACAGGCGAGCGGAATCTCGCGATTTGCAACATTGTCCGCAGTTATTATATCCTTACGATGGTGCCGCTTTGGGCGTTCGGACGAGTGGTGAGCACTTTGGTGAGTAACGCTATTGGTGCGGGACAGCGACGATATGTGTTTCAGATTATTCGGCGAGTGGCGATATTTTGCGTAGGGATAATGGGCGTAATTTTTATTCTCACGGCGTGTTTCCCAAAACTGATTATGCACATTTATACCAACGATATAACGTTGATTGAGATTGGCGTGAAAAGCCTGTATATTGTGGTGTTTGCGAATGTTATCGGAGGTGCAACCTGGATTATTTTCTCTGCTGTTTCCGCCACCGGCAACACACATATTGCCCTGCTTATTGATAGCATCACCACGATTATTTACGTGTTTGTGATTTACGTTTTGGCACAAAAATTCGCCGAGCAAATTGCCTTAGTCTGGCTGTCGGAGTTCGTCTATTTCGGGCTGCTCGGCATCGGCAGCGTGCTCTACTTATCCACCAATCACTGGAAGAAAAAAATAATTTAATTCAAAAATTAAACTTTTTTCCATGCCGATTGTCAAATAGGAAAAGAAAGGAGGTTAGATATGGTTCGGTTATGGCATAAACATTTCGGAAAAAGGAGTTTCGCTACCGCTATTTTCTTGTTTTTGACCATGCTTTTTTTTGCACAAAACAACTGTCTGCTGTTCGATATGAGTAATCGCGAATCGGTGTTTCAGTCGGGTGAAAAAATCACGTATACACTGAGTTATACGGTGATGGGCGTGTGGACCAATGTGGGTGAAGTGGTGTTCGAAACCACGCTGAAAGAGGGGAGTGGCGGACGATCGTTTTATCAAATTGATGCAACCGGAAAATCGTTTGCGTTTTTTGATAGAATTTTCAAAGTTCGTGATTATTTTACCACACGAATTGATGCTAAAACTTTTCAACCGTTTTATATGCATCGCAATATCCATGAGGGCAGTTACAAACTTAAAAGCACCGGGCGTTACGACTGGGCTAATAACGTGATTCACACGACAACACAACGTATCGACAAGCAAAGTCCGGAAAAAAAAGAAACATTGCCTCTAACGCCTTGTACGTTCGATGTGGTCTCGCTTTTCTACTATTATCGCAATGCTGATTTTTCAAAAATGAGGGAAAAAATCACATACAATGTGCAGTTGGTTATGGACGATAAGGCGTACACGATTGACTACAAATTTCACGGAAAACAGGAACAACGCGTGAGAGGTGTCGGAAATTTCAACACGATGAAATTTACCGGAACGCTTATCGAAGGCGAAACTTTTTCCGGAAATGAACAGATTACTTTTTGGGTTACCAATGATGAAAATCGTATTCCCGTATACATGGAAGTGCCCATCAGAGTAGGGAGTATACGCGTTCGTATCAAAAATTGGGAGAACTTAAAATTTCCGATGACGGCTCTGAAAAAATAAAAAAAACGAAATTTACATTTCGTTTTTTTTGGCGGGTGAATGAGGGGATTCGAACCCCCGACCCTCAGAACCACAATCTGATGCTCTAACCAACTGAGCTACAATCACCATAATTTAAGGGTGCAAAATTACGAATTTTTTTTGGAATAACCAAATTTTTTTTGTAATTTTGTACAAAATTTTTTAGATGTCGTCTATTTTTTTATGTTTAGGTTCTAATCAGGGTGATTCTCTTGAAATTCTTGAAAAATCAAGGGTTTTGATAGAAAAACGTGTTGGTAAAATGTTAGATTTTTCGCCGGTTTTTCGGAGCGAACCTTGGGGGTTCGAAAGTCCGGATTGGTTCTATAATCAGGTGATTCGGTGCGAAACATTGCTTTCACCGAGCGAAATTTTGCATATCATTTTGAATATCGAAACTGAATTGGGACGTGTTCGGGATTCGAAACATCAACGAACTTCGGACGTTCCTTACGAATCTCGAATGATTGATATTGACATTTTATATTTCGACAACGAAATTATTCATATTGAGGGAACGGATCATAGTCCGGCGTTACAAATCCCGCATAAACACATACAAAATCGGCGTTTTGTGTTGATGCCGCTTTGTGAAATTGCATCGGATTTTGTGCATCCGGTTTTGAAAAAAACATCGTTGGAATTGTTGTATAATTGTGAGGATAAAAGTCGTGTTGAAATTTGCAACACAGCACAAAAATCTAAATATCCGTATATCGCTATCGAAGGTGTGATTGGCGTTGGCAAAACGACACTTGCAACGATGTTGTCCGAAACGTTTGGTGCGAAATTGGTGTTAGAAAAATTTGCCGATAATCCGTTTTTACCGAAATTTTACGAAAATCAAGACAAATACGCATTTCCGCTCGAACTTTCGTTTATGGCGGAGCGTTTTCAGCAGTTACAAAACGATTTACTTTCTCCGGATTTGTTTCATGAAATTGTGGTATCGGATTATATCACTGAAAAATCGTTGATTTTCGCCGGAAAAACGCTTCCTGAGGACGTGTTTTCGCTTTATACCAAACTATTTCACATTATTTTTGCACAGTTGCCCAAACCCGATCTTTTGGTGTATCTTTATGCTTCGCCCGAAAAGTTGAAACAAAACATTATTAAACGCGGACGAGATTACGAACAAAACATCAAATTAGATTATTTAGCCGAATTGCAAGACGGTTATTTGGAGCATTTCAAAGCCGTGCAAAATCAGCGAATTTTGATTATTGATGTCAACAATTTGGATTTCGTCAATTATCCTGAGGATTTTTCCAAAATTTTGAATTTATTGCAAGAGGATTATCCGATTGGTGTTTCGATTCGGAATTTGCATATTTCCGATGAGTTCTAATAAAAAATGGCGGTTGATAACCGCCATTTTTTATTTCATCGCAACAGATTGTTTTCTGAATTCTTTGAATAACTTCGTTAATTCTAAAGTTGCTTTGCGAGCACGTGCACCGGCTGCTTTGTTACCTTTTTCAACGTGAGCTGTTACGTTTTCGCTGTAAGCCGCGATTTGGGCTTCGATTTGTTTGACTAAATTTTGCATTTTTTTTATTTTTTGGTTTAATAACATTGCAAAGATACAAAAAAAAATTGAATATTGCAAGAATTTTTTTTTGACAATGATTTTTTCAACACCACATTTAGAATTTATTTTTATAAAAAAATAGTATTCTAAATTATTATAGCGTTGTTAATATCTGAATAACTTTTTTCGAAAAATTTGTTTTTGTAAAAACTAAATTGTTATCCTTTTTTATGAACAGGTTATCAGACATTAAATTCTTTATATATCAGTGTTTTATAGAAGTTACAAACAATCTGTTAATAACCGATTTTGTTAATAAAAAAGATATTAACACCACATTTTTCAATGTTAAAAACCGCTGTAAAACTTCTGATAAATTCTGATAACTTTTGCTCAAAAAAAGTTATCAACACAAAAAAAATAGTTATTAACAACCTACGATAATATCTTTATTTTTTCAAATTTTTCAATATATCATCGGTTATTGAAATTTTATTTTCTCCAAAGTTTGCTCATTTCTTCGAGCGTTTTACCTTTGGTTTCGGGCACCATTTTCCAGACAAAGAAAATCGAAATTACACTCATCACGCCGTACAAACAATACGTGAATG
>WRKV01000117.1 GCA_009777915.1 Bacteroidales bacterium
TCCCCTTTCTGATAATGTACATAAAAACGGGGGTGCAAATTTACGAAAAAAAAATGAGAAAAGCAAATTTTTGGTTGTTTTTTTTGTTTATTACTTTTTTGAGCCTTATTTCTAATACTTTTTTTGAGAACAAAAAAAGTATTCAAAAAAACTCTTTGCAGGAAATACGTCGCCGCTACGCTCTGACATTTCCTGCGGTAACGTATTCGCTACGCTCATAGTGTTTTACGCTTCACCAAATCGCATTCATAAATCATAAATCATAATTCATAAATGCCGCCCCTACTAATCACTATTCACTAATCACTATTCACTAAGGAACATCCCGCACACAGCGCAGGGCTAACCCATAATACTTTTCGATGTTGTTCTGAGGGTACACGGCGGACGGATTTAGGCGCAGGTGGAACGCATTCGTGCCACTATTCTGACTGGACGACCAGTAGTTCGAACCCCCAACCGAGAGATTCGTCGCGATTGCAGCAAAGCGGGAACCTCCCCAAATTCCGCCGTTGTTCACGGCGATATCGCCCGAGCCAGCACCGCCGATATACCACTCTATCTGAGCCTCTATTGTCTTATCACTACTCGGAACCGAAGCAGGATCAGCATTACCCGTACCGTTCAGCCAACGATTATGACCCGTCCCGCCCAAAGCAACATCCAAATTCACAAAATCCTGACAAACCGGAACTCGCCAAGGTGCCGGACAAAGTTGGTCTTGATAACGAATCACAAAACAGAAATTAAAGTAATTCCCACTGAAACCATTGATAGAATTCCTGCAATCGGTTACCGTATTATTAGCCGTAAATGTCGCTCTACTGCTACAATTACTCGTAGTAACAACCCCCGACCATCGCTGCGTAATCCCATTGCCGGAAATCGTGCGAGCATGAGTCTCAATATTGGTAGAACCTTGCCAACTCACCGTGCCAGGAGAGGCAACATTTTGAACCCCTGTGCATAGCGACAAATTGCCCGGTGTACCGGGACAAGCGGGAACAACAATATGCTTGCCGCTCGTGTTGCTTGTGGTTGCCGTGTTACCACAACGGTCGATTGCTACGGCATAGTAGTATATGCCATCGGTGTTTACAACATTGCTCGGTGGTGTAAACGTGTCAGTTTGTGCACCGTTTGCAGTACCCATGCTGATGCCACCGCTATTGCTTGCGGTGGTATTGGAAAACCATTGAATAGTAATGGGTGGCATACTGCCTGCGGGTTCGGCTGTAAGAGTGAGCGGTGTGAATGCCGTGCCTACAGTGGTATAGCGTTCACCGGTTGGTGTAACCGTGCCGATGGTGGGTGGTCCTGCCAAGGTGACGCTGCCATGGAGCAACTCCACGCCACAGGTATTGCTCACAGTGTAGTGGTGCGTGCCTGCGACTGCCGGTGCACCCTTGATAGAAACAGGTGCCGAATGTTCCCGATTGTCGGGCGGACCCGAAACCGTGATGCCATCAGGCGTGTTGATGGACGCGAAACGCGTACCGTCAGTCCACCAATTGATGATCAGGGTTTTCCCAATTACAGAGGGAAACTCGATAGGATTGATCGCCTCGCCCGGGCAAAGAACCTGATGCAAGTCAGCAGATGGACACCATTGAGGAATTGGACAATGAGCAAAACTTTTGGTTGCAAAAGCTGCAAGAATGATTGAAATTAGGGTGATTTTTTTCATGGGTGATTTATGATTTATGAATTATGGTTTATGATTTCGGGCAATAAAAAAAACGGACTTTTAATCCGTTATCAAGGTTTTCGACGACCCACAAGTACAAATAAGAAAGTCCGTTTTTACGAACGTTTACTTACTCTTGTACTTGTAAAATTGTCGAAATTTTGATAACAAGAATTGTAACGCTATATTTTATTTATATTTTCGTTTATTTCATGGTTTTGATTTTTTGTAGGGGCGATGCATGCATCGCCCCTACGGAATTTTTTGCAAAGATACAAAAAAAATCCGAATAATGATGACGATTTTGCAAAGTTACGATTTTTTTTGTACCTTTGTAGTCCCTAAAACAAAACTGTCATGGTCGAAATTACCTGCAAAAACACCAACGAAACTCAATCTTTTCAAAAAGGTTTAACGCTTCAACAACTTCACGAACTGTTCGGAAAACCGCTCGACGACAATGCTATCGCCGGAATGGTCAATAATAAATTGTGTGAATTGGATTACGAAGTTTACAAACCGAAAGTTATCGAATTTATTGATTTAAGGCATCCTTTAGCCAAACGAATGTGTCAACGTTCGGCGATTTTTGTGTTATATAAAGCGGTTCGCGATTTGTTTCCGAATGCGGATTTGCGCGTAGAACACTCGCTTCCGGGCGGTGTGTATTGCGAAATCGACAACCTGCCGTTCGAAATCAGTCGGGATATGGCACAGGCTCTGGAAGTGCGAACTCGCGAAATTATCAAGGCAAACCTGCGATTTCGTCGTCAACAACTTCCTACCGATGATGCGATAGAACTGTTCAAAAAACATCGTTTGTTCGACAAAATAAACAGTATCGAAACGCGTCACGAACTTTTTACGTCGGTCTATTTTTTAGATAATGAAGTGAACTATTTTTACGGCTACTTGCTACCATCGACGGGCTATTTGCCAACGTTGGAGTTTGAATTTTTCGGCAATGGTTTTTTGATGAAAACGCCTTTCGCTCTCGAACTCGGAACGAATCCCATACTCCACAGCAATTCCAAATTTTATAAAATTTTTAGACAATACAAAGGGTGGTTGGATATTCTGAACCTGCGGTATATCGGGGATTTGAACCAACGTGTGGAAGAAAAAACCGAAGGCGATGTGATCAAAATTGCCGAAGCTTTGCAAGAAAAAAATATCGCCCATATCGCCGATGAAATTTTCAAATGTACAGATACGAAAATGGTGTTGATCAGTGGTCCTTCTTCGTCAGGAAAGACCACATTTAGCAAGCGTTTGAGCGTACAGTTGCAAGTGATGGGATTAGAGCCGGTCATAGTCGAACTCGACAATTATTTTGTCAATCGCGAACAAACGCCGCTTGACGAAAAAGGCGACTACGACTTTGAATGTTTGGAAGCTTTAGATGTGGATTTTTTCAATCAGCAGTTGGTCGACCTGCTCGATGGTAAAAAAATAGAATATCCTACTTTCAATTTTCATACCGGACAGCGTGAATTTCGCGGCAATACCTTGCAGATGAAAAAACGCTCTATCCTTGTGATGGAGGGCATTCACGGTAACAACCCCAAACTCACCGCACGCATTTCCGACAAACTGAAATACAAAATTTTTGTGTCGGCACTCACTCCCATTTCCATTGATGCGCACAACCCGATTCTGACCACCGACAATCGTCTGATTCGCCGGATTGTCCGTGATTACAGGACGCGCGGCTATTCGGCAGTCGATACCATTTGCCGTTGGAACAGCGTTCGGCGTGGCGAAGAAAAAAACATTTTTCCCTATCAGGAACAAGCCAATATCATGTTTAATTCGGCATTGATTTTTGAACTTGGTGTTCTGAAAACCTACGCAGAGCCTATCCTTCGTGCCGTTCCCGAAACCTCCGAAGCCTATAGTGTGGCGACAAACTTGTTGAAATTTTTTACATACGTGCAACCTATCAGCGATCGGGAGATTCCGCCAACGTCCATTCTGCGGGAGTTTTTAGGGGGGAGTTCGTTTATTTATTAGAAAAACTCTTTACACAATCACCAAAAACCATTTTGATATGTTACAAAAATTTCTCTCCACCAAAAGCGTTAGCGGATCGCTGGCATCGTTCGGACTACTTGTTCTGCGCGTGGCTATTTCCGCGATGATGCTTACGCATGGGCTGCACAAATTGTCACACTTTTCAACCCTAAGCCAACAGTTTGACCCCATCGGTATGGGCGGAACTTTATCGTTGGCACTTGTAGTTTTTGCGGAAGTGTTTTGCTCGATTGCCGTGCTGTTAGGCTTGTTCACGCGATTGGCTGCCCTTCCTTTGATTGTTGCCATGTGCGTTGCTGTGTTTAGTCATTCCGGACAAGGTTTTGCAGCACAAGAGTTGGCGTTGCTTTATCTCACGTGCTTTACAACCGTACTCATTACCGGTCCCGGACGGTATTCGATTGATCGGTTGTTTTGGAGGTAATTCGGTATAGTGCAGTTCAAAAGCACAAAAACCCAAAAATAGTGCAGTTTCAAAAAATTTTGTATCTTTGCATTTTTAACCGACAAGTATGATGATAACAAAAGAATATATTGCAGAACTGAAACGTAGCGGCAATGGAGACATTGCGGTCTTGGTAAATGCCCAACGAGATGTTGGTAGCATTAACTATATTCTCGAAAATTTGGGACAACTCCCAAGCAATTTCGATTCTGATTTTCTTTACACACTTTTGAAACATAGTCACGCACAAGTTCGTTTAAATGCGGTAAAAAATATTGCAAAACTAAACGGAAAATCGGATATAAATTCTCTATATTCGCTTTATCAAAAAGAAAGTGACACTTCTGTTCGTAGAGAAATTGTATCTGCTATTGGACGACAAAGAGTATGCAAAAACAAACCTCTTTTGTACAGTTTTTTAGGAGACACAGATCCTAAAATTATTTGTCAAGCAATTCGCGGGCTACTCGTTTTTGAAAATGACAAAGAAGTCGAAGAACATTTGCGACCACTCGTAAATCACGAAAACGAGATGGTGCGAGATGTAATTTACAGAGAATATTTTGCAAAAGAAAAAACAAACACAAATGCTTTACCTCACGCTGAAACTTACGATTTTCTTAAAAATGTAGTTGTGAATGCCGATGTATTAGAGGCATTAAAATCCGTTCCCAATGAAAGTGTACATTTAACTTTCACTTCACCACCATACTACAACGCTCGTGATTATTCGATTTACCCAAGTTATCAAGCATATTTGGATTTTTTGGATAAAGTTTTTCAAGAAACACATCGAATAACCAAAGAAGGTAGATTTTTAATTGTTAATACTTCGCCAATTATCATACCTCGTGTAAGTCGTTCGCATTCGAGCAAAAGATATGGTATTCCTTTTGATTTACACCCTTATTTAGTAAAAAACGGATGGGAATTTATTGATGATATTGTTTGGTTAAAACCCGAAGCAAGTGTTAAAAATCGTGTTGGTGGATTTATGCAACATCGCAAACCATTAGGTTACAAGCCAAATTCGGTAACCGAATATTTGATGGTTTATCGCAAGTCTACTGAAAAATTATTGGATTGGAACATTCGCAGTTATGATTATAAAATAGTTAATGAAAGTAAGGTTGCTGATGGTTATGAGAGCACAAATGTTTGGAAAATAGACCCGTCTTTTAATAAAGTACATTCTGCAATTTTTCCTGTAGAACTTTGCAAAAGAGTAATCCAATATTATTCATACAAAGGCGACTTGATTTTCGATCCTTTTGCCGGTAGCGGAACAGTCGGCAAAACAGCAAAAGCATTAGACCGTGTGTTTTTCTTGACGGAGCAAGAGCCGAAATATTTTGAATACATGAAATCAAAACAAAAAGACAGTCAACTATTCAAAGAAAGAGCAACAAAATTTTTGACATTAGAACAATTTAAATCCACGACCGTATGACGTTAGCAGACCAAATCGTAAAAAACATTATTACTCGCGTAATCAAATCTCAAGATTATAGAATAGAAATCGTAAACTTAATAAATGCCGAATTTCTGCAATTTGCAGTAGAATTTTTCAAAAAAATCGCTTATGCGAAATTGGATTCCAAAGAAATTACGATTGAATGGTATCGAAAAGCATTTATGGACGAGGCTTTACCGTCAGACGATATTGCCATAAATTCGGGATTGAATAAGAAAACAATCAGCAATATGTACGGCTCTGCCACAAAAACAATCGTGATTGAGGCGGCCAATGAACACTTTGAATCATTGTACAGTAGCATTCAAGCACTTGTCGAAATGGAGAAAGAAATTGAATTGACTTTGACAATTAAGATGAAAGGCGTGAGTGTAGATTTGAACGTATCTGAAAGTTTGATTGTTATCAATACTTTGGCGGTAAAACGTGCTGCTTTGCGTGGTGGTTTGTGGAGTACAGCAGGAAAAAGTGCTGAAAAATATCTGATGCTAACCTTGTGCAAACTGTACCAAGTTCCCGAAACTTACTACGATGCTTCACATTTCGTTAAAGACAAAGGTAAGAAAGTTGATAGAGAAATTGATTTTTATTTACTCAACAACGGCAAGGAATATTTGTGTGAAATTAAACTGATGGGCAAAGGCAATCCTGAAAGTGCAGATGCAATTATTGCTCGCAACAGCGATGTGCTCGTCGCTGACACCCTTTCTCAACAAAACAAAAACCAATGCGACCAACTCGGTGTGAATTGGATTGCACTGAGAGATAAAAACGGTTACAAAAAATTTGGTGAAATTTTACAAAAACTAGATATTCCTCATACTATTTACAACGGCGATTTGCAAAAAGATTTGCCTAAGCTATTGGATAAATTATTTTGATGGACAAGAAGGAGCAAATACTAAATATCGGGAATAAAGTTAACTATGACAGCAAAATCATTAATCGACAGTCTACAAGTTTTGGCGGATAAACAAAAAGCGGCGTTTTTACAGAGATTTTTCAAAACGGGAAAAGGACAATATGCCGAAGGTGATGTTTTTCTGGGTATTAAAGTTCCGGAAACGAGACAGGTCGCTAAGGCGTATCGTGGAATGGCTCTCACGGAAGTGAAAAAAGTTCTGAAAAGTCCTTTCCATGAGGTTCGTTTGTGCGGGTTAATGATTTTGACAGAGCAATTTCA
>WRKV01000118.1 GCA_009777915.1 Bacteroidales bacterium
GTGTTCGAATCACTCTTGAGCGTTATCCGATAGGCAATTTTACGACTTTGATTATGTTCGATACCGATCCTGAATTGGCTGAAAACTTGTTATCGATTGTGTATCGCGAGTTAGAGAAATTGGCAACCGAAGGTCCAAGTCAAGAAAATTTCGACAAAGTGGTTGCATTTATGTTGAAAGATGCTGAAGAAAAACGTCGCGACAATGCGGCGTGGATGAATACCATCAACGAATTTGCAATTTGGGGATTGGATTTCACACCACGAGAACAGATCATCAATAGCACCAAACTTGCCGATATTCAAGCATTAGCGAAGTTAATGTTAGAACAGCAAAACATCACAGAAGTTGTGATGACCGGCGTTGAGGCGAAGTAATTAGCTTGTAAAGACTACATTTGGTGGTGGTGGTACAATCATTACCGAACCACCACCAAATAGTACGTTTTCTTGCCTTTTTGAACTAAAATATACTTGTTGTTTAGGCAAAAATCAGTCGTTACAACGATTTGATCGTTCACTTTTTCTTTGTTAATCGAAACGCCGTTTTCTTTCAACGCACGTCGGGCTTCGCCTTTGCTGGCGTAGATTTGCGTCTTTTCGGCTAAGAAGTCTACGATATGGATTGAGGTGATGTCAGCTTGAGAAACCTCAAACGTTTCAACACCGGAAAACACGTCTAAAAATGTTGGTTCATCTAAATTTGAAAGCATCTCTTTCGTGGCTTTTCCAAACAAAATTTCAGTTGCTTCAACGGCTTTTTGAAACGCAGTTTCGCCATGAACCCGAACGGTCATATCTTTTGCCAATGCCTTCTGTAATGTGCGTAAATGTGGGGCTTGCGAATGTTCGGTCATCATGTTTTCAACCTCATTTTTGGAAAACATGGTAAAAATTTTGATGTATTTTTCCGAATCCGCATCCGAACAATTCAACCAAAATTGATAAAACTGATACGGCGATGTTTTTTCGGCATCCAACCAGATATTTCCGCTTTCGGTTTTTCCGAATTTTCCGCCATCGGCTTTTGTAATCAACGGACACACCAATGCAAACGCCTCTCCGCCACACTTGCGACGAATCAATTCCGTGCCTGTGGTAATGTTGCCCCACTGGTCGCTTCCGCCCATTTGCAACTTGCAATTTTTATTTTGATACAACCACAAATAATCGTAGCCTTGCACCAATTGATAGGTAAATTCGGTAAACGACATACCTTCGCTTTCGCCCGAAAACCGCCGCTTTACGCTATCTTTTGCCATCATGTAATTCACGGTAATATGTTTGCCGATGTCGCGAATAAAATTCAAAAACGAGTAATCTTTCATCCAGTCGTAGTTGTTGACCATCTCGGCGGCATTGGGCTTTCCGCTATCGAAATCCAAAAAACGTCTCAGTTGATTTTTGATACATTCTTGATTATGTCGAAGTGTTTTTTCGTCTAATAAATTTCGTTCCGAAGATTTTCCGGACGGGTCGCCAATCATGCCCGTTGCACCACCCACCAAAGCGAGCGGTTTATGTCCGCAATTTTGAAAATGTTTAAGCATCATCACACCCACCAAATGCCCGATATGCAAGGAATCCGCCGTTGGGTCGATACCCACATAAGCAGTGGTTAATTCGTTGTTGGTTTGCTCTTCCGTTCCGGGCGTAAGGTCTTGAATCATGCCTCGCCATTTAAGTTCTTCGATAAAGTTCATGTTTACAATTTTTGCAAAGATACGAAAAAAAAACAATATATAGGGAGATTTCGGTTTAATTATTTTTTTGTCAATTCAAAAATAATTCGTATCTTTGCATTCCGTTATTAAAAATTGGGGGGTTAGCTCAGTTGGCTAGAGCGTTTGACTGGCAGTCAAAAGGTCGACGGTTCGATTCCGTTACTCTCCACACCTCAAAAACCCGCTAAAACAAACGTTTTGGCGGGTTTTTGATTTTTACGCATTGAAAATAAATTTGCATAATTCACATAATTTTTGTACTTTTGTACGCAAATGTTTAACCATTGTTTAACCAAAATCCAAAATTATGCCAACGTTCAAAGCCGAAGTCAGACAAGACCGCCAGCGGTCTGACGGTACATTCAATGTCAGAATTCGTGTAATTCATAACCGGAAACCGTCATACATTCCTACACAGTGGTATATTACCAAAGCAGATTTGAAAAGAGATGGAGAACTAAAATCTCCGTACTACAAGGATCTTTCAGATGATAAAATACGCGAATATCGTAGGATTTGCGATAATATACCTAACATTGCGACGATGTCCGTTCACGAAATTGTCGAAGTTTTGAAAGATAAAGATAAGCAAGCTGGTGTAACGGCAAACATCACCGAATCAATGTCGCTCGGAACGATTATTGATACCTTGTCGAAGAAACCAAAGAATGAATTTAGGCTTGATATTATCGCATACTTGATCGACGAATACGAGTTGCTCAAAAAACAAGGTAAAAAACAATCCGCAGCGGTGAGAAAAACAGTTGCAAATTCTTTGAAACGATTTTGCAAAAAAAACGAACTCGACGTAAATGAACTTACAACAGAATTTGTCGAGGCGTACATTACATATCTAAAAGGTGATAATGCAAAACTTACACGAAAAGGAGTGGCTTACCCGGGAGTGATCAGCAAGGCTCTGGACGATATCAAGTATCTACACAACGATGAAGAAAAAGGAATTTTCAATATAAAAGTTAATCCGTTTGCCAAAATCAAGCAGAACCAAAAACGAATTCCAAGCAAACAACGCATTGAAAAGGCAAAACCAAAAATGACCTTGACAGTTGAACAGATACAAAAAATAATCGATTTGAAAACATTTGATTCGACACTTGAAGAATTGGGTAGAGATATGTTTTTACTGTCTTTTCTGCTTGTTGGCATCAATTCGGCAGACTTGTATCATTGTACAGAATTGTCCGATGATATTTTGACTTACAACAGACTAAAAGTTAAGGACCGTCGAGATGATGACGGAGAGATGCAAGTTAGAATCGAACCGGCTGCACTTCCTTTTTTCGAAAAATACAAAAACAAAAACAAATTCAAAAAAGAAGTATTTTGTTTCTGTAATATGTACGCAGATGGTTCGAACTTCAATAAGGCAGTTAATAAGGGATTAAAAATTATTGCAGAAAAAATAGGCGTTGAAAAAACAGAATTTTCGTATTATTCTGCCCGGCGTAGTTGGTCTACGATTGCACGAAATATCGCCAAAATTGACAAGTATACCGTTCACGAAGCGTTAAATCATGTTGATCGTGATATGAAAATTACGGACGGTTACATCGACAAAGATTTCTCACACATTTGGCGAGCCAACAGCAAGGTTATCAAATTTTTCAAATGGTAAGTTTGGTTTCAGAACTTGTATGTTATTAGGTTTGATATATCGAAATTCCGGTTGTTTCCGTCAACGAAATATACCGGCTGACCGGCTTTTAACTCAAAATAATTGGCATATACTACACGGTGTTTTTGTTTCCATTTTCCATCAACCCAAATGTAAATGAGGTTGTCTTTCTTCCGGACACGTTCCGCCCCATTGTTTATTTTCTTTTGACCCGGTGCTGCACCTCTTGGTTTGGATAATCCAAGTCTTTTTGCATACCTACAAATTCCATTTTCACTTAAACCAAAATGCGTAGACATTTCTTTGTATGTTTTGTTCGGATACATTTCGATAAGTTCCTGTTGTTGCTTTATCGTTAATTTTCGTAGTTTCTGTTTTCTTTTTTCCGAAAATACTAAAGTTGGTTTTTTACCTAATCCAAGTAGTTTTGCGTGATAAGAGATGGTTGCGTGGTCGACACCAAACTTAATGCCGATTTCGGTTAGCGTGTGCGATTCCCACATTTCGGGTATCATTGCGATTTGTTCATGTGTTATTTTTCTTGGTCTCATATCAGCACTCTATTAAATATCTTCTTAGCGTAGAGCGATGCACACCCATTTTCTTGGCTATCTTTCATAACTCTTCGATTTTCGGTTGTTTGGCATTCCATATTGATGTTGGACTTATTCTTTCAGAATAAACATCTACGTTGCGCTCCTCTTGATTGGTCGTTTTTGGAAGTCCGGGAATGAATTTTGTGATTTCCTCGTGGGTGATTTTTCCGTCTTTGCCTTTCCAGTATTTTTTGAATGGGACTTGCTCGACTGTATTTAGTCCGTAATGCCTGGAACACTCGACAATCTTCCTGCCGACTTCGTGGTTGCGCCCGGCAGAATTGCCTTTGGCTGCTGCTACCTTTTTAGTGTCGGCATATTTCAAATGCCAGTTGCCGGACCTTAGCCAACCGGCTTCGACGATAATCTTGTAGATTGCCGGAAATGGTTGCTTGTAAATTTAGTATTGATTGGCAACAGATAAGTAAATATGTGTCTGACCCTAATTGGCAAGATGTATGGTTAGCTCCTGCATTCACACTTTGGGTGCGTAGTCCGCAGCACGGAGAACAAAGAATTTATACGGGGAACGCTGTCAATATGTTAAAATCCGGGACTTATACGATATTCTACAAGGTAGAATTAAGACCCTTTTCACAAGATGAACATATAGCGAGTGTTCATGTAGAAGAAGTTTATAGCGTATCGTTAGTAAGTGCCACTATTGAATATCCTTTTCGGGAGAGTGTTATTGCTTCGGATGGGCTTGCGTTTTTTGCAACCCAAGACAAGTTCTTTTACTACTCAAAACAATCCGGATTGCAAGCGAGGTTTGGGAATGCGGGGATAAGGCTTACAAATAATGCACTTCAAAAATATACTGTAACGAACGGTTGGGTTAATTTGTAATAAGCAAAAAAACAAATACTACATTTCTATAAGATGACGATAAACATTCGTAGACATATGATCATTGGTAAAAACAAATTTTTGCACTACGTTATGAATTTCTTTATTAACGGTAATTTTTCTATATCCAAAATTGAAACTCTTACCTGTTTCTCCATATCCGTCAAATTCAGCAATAATGAGATATTCTCCGTCTTTAACATTGTTGATAGTTGGCTTTTCGTTGTTTTTTCTTTCGTCAACGTGTGTGGAACTAACTATACTTCCATCCGTAAGGGTCATTCTGCGATTATCGGACATACTTATTCTCGATGCTTCAAAATCAAAATCAGCATCCTCAAAGAGCCTAATCCACGACCAGATCGCTTCAACTTCCTCCCCTTGCTCGTTCACCCAATATACGCTTGCACGCACGGTTTGTTCCGTCCGTTCGGGCGTTTCCTTGCCCCCACACGCTGCCATCGCAACGGCAACTACTGCTAATAACATCAATTTTTTCATAGGTTTCAAAATTTAGAAAGTGCAAAGATATAAATTTTTTTTGGAATTATTACAAAAAAAGTTTGGTCAATTCAAAAAAAAACCGTAACTTTGTACACTCGAATATAAAAAAAATAAGCAAAATCCGATACTCCACTATCGAAAACAACCAAAAAAATGGATACTCTAATAGAAAAATCATTTCAGAAAGTACGAGAAATAGATACGCGTTTTGTTCGTAGTATCATGGATAACATTGACTGGAACGACCGTCTAATCGGCATTCGCGGTTCAAGAGGTGTCGGAAAAACAACCCTATTGCTACAACGCATCAAAAAGGCGTTGGGAAATACAAGCGAAAGTTTGTATGTTTCGCTTGATAATCTGTGGTTTGCTGAGCATAGTTTGCTCGATTTGGTTGACTACTTTGTGAAACGTGGTGGTAAATATCTATTTCTTGATGAAGTGCATAAATACCCGAATTGGTCGCAAGCTATCAAAAATATCTACGACGATTTTCCGGATTTGAAGGTCGTATTTACAGGGTCATCACTACTCGAAATCCTCAATGCTCGTGCCGATTTGAGCCGTCGTGCCATAGTGTACAACATTCAAGGGCTTTCGTATCGAGAATTTTTGAACATCACGCAGAAAACCGATTTTCAATCGTATTCCCTACAAGATGTTTTGAAAAATCATAAGGAAATTTCCGATGAAGTCTTGTCGAAAATCAAGCCTTTGCAATTTTTCAACGATTATTTGCAACATGGCTACTATCCTTTTTTTACTGAGGGTACAGCCCGTTTTTCGTACCGGTTAGAGGAGGTCGTCAATATGATTTTAGAGGTTGAATTGCCCTTGCTACGCCATGTTGAACCTGCTTATGTTCCAAAAATCAAGCAACTGCTCCAGATTATTGCAGAGGCAGTGCCGTTTATTCCCAATATTGATGGTTTGTGCAAACGCATAGGCATTCATCGAAACACCCTTATTTCGTATCTTTATTACTTGCAAGAAACACAGTTAACCAATCACTTACACAAAGATATTTCGGGCATAAACCGCTTGCAAAAACCGGAGAAAATCTATTTTGAGAACACCAATTTGGCTTACACACTTGCACAAAACAATACGGATATGGGCAATATGCACGAGACTTTCTTTCTCAATCAATTATCCTACAACCATACGGTTGAGTACCCCAATAGCGGCGACTTTTGGGTAGATAAGAAACTTCTTTTTGAAGTCGGCGGAAAAGGCAAGACCGAGAAGCAGATTAAGGGTGCTAATGTGGCATACATCGCAGCCGATAATATCGAATACGGTTCCGGAAAAAAGATCCCGCTTTGGCAGTTTGGTATGTTATACTAAAAAGGCACGAAAAAATTTGATATGGAATGAATTTTTTTTAGCATACTTTTTTGCATATATCCCAAAAAAATTGTACCTTTGCAGAAAGGAATTTTTTTGATGACCGAAATCTATCGTCTTTTGCCCTATCTCAAGCCCTACAAAACAGTGATTTTTTCGGGTTT
>WRKV01000119.1 GCA_009777915.1 Bacteroidales bacterium
CGACAATCGTCCTGCCTCATGGATGGCCTCCACCACCACATTGGGCAGGGGTACAAGGTTTTCATCTACGCCATCTATGCCGATTAATCGGCACAAGGTACGTTCTACAGCGACGGTTGTGTAGCCATCTACGAAATGTTGTACGTCCGTGGCTATGCGTTGTGCGGACTGTTTGGCGTGGGTTACTTTTGAGAAGTCTAAATTTAGTTTACTGGTCATAATGAGTGAATAGTGATTAGTGATTAGTGTGTCTGTGATATTGTTGACTGTTTGTTATTTTCGTCATTTTCAGAATGTAATAGATGAAACAAATTGCCATACCTCCAAGAAAAAAGTATAGAGATATGCTGATCAAATTGTGTTTGTACACGGCGATTTGCCAAATAATATCCGCAAACATCAGGCACACGAATAATTTCGTCCATCGAAGCATTCTTATCGCAAGTTTACACAAGATGAAAGCGTTTTCTTCCGAAACATTGACAGGAAAATTTAAAATATGCGGAAGACGGCTTAAGGCTGTCATTCCGAGATATGTAAAAATACTGATAATGAGCAAGAATATACATACTGCCTTGTCTTCGTGGTTGCTCCAAAAAACGATGAACAATAGGATTGTGCCTAAAACGGATAGCAGGGATACCAGTTCCAAAGCATAATCCAATTTTGTTAGGGGAATTTTGATTTGTGGGCGTTTCATTTTGTTTTATTGAGTTACTTTCCAGTGGCCGCCTTTGTCGGGGCCTATGCGTTCTAAGAAGCCTTTGGCTTTGAGTTTGGCGAGGTTTACCCGTATTTTTACCGATGAAATACCTACCATAACCGACAAATCGTTACTTGATAGGTAAGGATTTTTTGCAATAGCATCCAAAATCATTTGCTGGTTTTCTGTAACCTTTTCTGTAACCTTTTCTGTAACTTTTTTCTCCACAGTTTTCTCCACAGTTTTCTCCACAGCGTCTTCTGGGGCATTTTCTGGGACATTTTTCTCCACAGCGTTTTCAGTGACCTTTTTCTCCGAACTTTCTGTAACCTTTCCCAGGTCTTTCTCATCTGCTATCTTCTCAAACGCCAGCCCTTTTTTACGATAGATCGTCGCCACAAACCCATCCCGCATCCTAAACTCCGGTTCGGGCAAACCGTATTCCACACAGCGTTCCGTCATATCTTGAATGCCTGTGCCCATCCGTTCAATGTAGCGCGTGAAATAGAAAGCATCGGCAATAAGCGGATTTTTCGGATATGAAGAATGGTCTCTTTTCAAATCCTCAAGTGAGAGTTGCGAGGGCAACTGCCCCGGATTGCGGATTTCGAGCCTGTCCTTAAAGAGCATCACCTGCACGCTCGCCGTACTGTCGTAATCCCTATGGGCAACGGCATTCACAATCGCCTCCTCTATCACCTCCGGCGGAATTTCGTACGCCGTAGGAACCATCGTGCCTTTCGCACGTGTACCTATCGCCAAATCTATTTTCGACAGGACAAAATTCACGGCTTGATCGACCAACTCAAACAAATTGCCCTTGTAAACCTGATAAAACGGGATCGGCTTTTCGACCCTCGTTCCGTGAAAATGCGCGCATTTGATTTCCGATGTCAGGAAGAAACGCTGGGGCTCCTTGCCAAAAAGGAGTATCGCAGCATTGGTGGGTTGCTGCTTGTTCAGCAGTTTGAGGTGGGTGAGGATCTTCTCTTTGCCATCATTCATGGTTAGGGGGAAATTCCGCTCTGCCCTTGCCCTATTGATAAACCACTCGATTTTCTCATCAGACAAATCCGCCAGCGTTGCATCCCGATTGGCACTCTTATCAAACGGCTCAACTCGCAATTCGCCCTTATCCACCAAGAACGAAACCAAACTTGAATACACATTGCTCAAAAGTTCGTAACCCGTAGCAAACCCGCTATACACAACGCTTTCGGAAACTTGCTTAATGAGAGCATTCGCCTTGGGATGGCGCTCCGAGGTCTCGGCATTCAACAAAAATGCCAACCGATATTTTTGGTTTTCCGTAGCCGCCTCATACTCCTTTTGCGTAGGCGAAACGCCGTCGGCCAACTCGTAGCCGTATTCCTTGCCCAGCAAGAGCAGGAAGATATCCGCATTTTTGACCTCGTCAATATACACCCTTTCGGGCAAATGGTCTTTTGCCGGCAAGTCTTCAAAGATAAACACATCGAAAAATCGCCCTAACAGAGCGTCTTTCCGTAAATAGTTAGACAGTATTTGCCGCTCGTTTGCGAACTCTTTTTGTACGCTGCTTATGAAAATTTTGTAACGCATAATTTAGTTATTTTTCTCCGCCTCCTCAAGCCGTTTTATATGACAAAATTTCAACTCCCCCGTCTTCTCATCTCTTAGGTGTATGCTGTTTCCCTCGCAGTGCTTGAAAAATTCACAGTCGGCACAAATGCCGGTTTTTGCCCAACTTTTATCTCTGAAGACTTGGTATTTGTTTTCCCAAACATCTTTGAAATTGTCTTGATAGATGTTGCCTTGAATGAAGTTTTCGCGCAAGTCGGGACAAGCCGAAATCGAGCCATCCGCAAGCACGGAGGCAATGTTGATGCCCGCTCGGCAAAAGAAAAAGTAGTCTCTAACCTCGCGTTCGTAGTTGCCCAAAAAACCCTCACAGCCGTAACTGATTTGGATTCTGCCTTCCTTTCGGGTATGTTTGATGAACTCGAACAAGGCTTTGAAAGCGGCGGGCGACAACTGCAGATCGTCGTCCTCTTTCGCACGTCCGATGGGGATTATGGTGAATACTCGCCACTCCTTAACGCCGGCGTTTATCAGCAGTTCTTTGATTTGCTCCAACTCATCAAAGTTTCTTTGGTGGACGCAGGTTACCACGTCGTATCTCAGGTTGGGTGCGGTTGAGAGGTGTTTGATGGCATTGTATGCGTTATCAAAACTTTTGTCCGATTGTCGGAGCCAATTGTGCGATTGCTCCAAGCCGTCAAGACTCACGGTAACCGCTCTCAAACCCGCATTCAACAAGGCATCCAGACGTTGTTTGTCTAACAACATCCCATTCGTTACAAACCCCCACGGAAAGCCTCGCTTATACAAACTCAACCCTACCTGCTCAAGGTCTTTCCGCAAAAGCGCCTCGCCTCCGGTCAGCACAATCATCGTGTGGTTAGGGTTTACAATCTCCCTCACTTCATTGATTGCTCTAAGGAAATCCGCTGCCGGCATATCCTTCACCACAGCCTCTTTTCTGCACTCACTTCCGCAATGCAGGCAGTTCAGATTGCAACGCAACGTGCATTCCCAAAAGATATAATTCAAGTTGTGAATGAGGGTTTCGTTTTTGCGATACCTTCTAAAGAGGTTGAGGGCTAAGCGTTTTCTAAGCGGTATTTTAGTTGTCGTTGTCATTGGGTGTCATTCCTACGTTGAACGTTTTGATTTTTTCTCCATCTCTAAATTCTATCAAAGCATCCAAATCCCTGTATTGATCCGCGGTATCGCGAAACTCAACGCAAACGGTAGCACCTTTATCACCACCCAAGTACGAAACCTGATAGTTTCCTTCGTTGTCGGTAAACATATATCCATCATACGTGCTTACGCGGATATTCTCAATAGGCTCCAGTGTTTCTTTTGAAACAACTTGTCCGTTTACGATGTATTCTGCCTCAGGAACACCATACTTTGCACATCCTGCACAAAGACAAGATGTAAATCCTAAAATGGCTAAAAGCTTTGCTATTGCTACGTTGTGGGCTTTAAGGAGTTTGGTTTTTACTTTCATAATCTTGCAAGTTTTAAGATTAGTATTGCTGATATTTTTTGCAAATATACGAATAAATTTTTATTTGGGCAAATTGGGTGAACACGTGGGTTCTCCCCTACAATGTCACCAATCATTCGCCATACGTCACGCCTCACACTTCACGCTTCACATCATACACCGGCACCCCCAAAGCCTCTTGCATCCGCTGTTGTAGCGCGAGAGGGTCTAAGCCCGTCCCTTCCGGGGATGTGGGGTTGGTGCATACGGCTAAGAGTTTGGCTTTTTGCAGGACGTTGATGCGACCGCCGTTGCGAATGAATTTATTGTAGGTGGTGGGCGTTATGAAAAGTTTGGTGAAGTCGCCAATGATGAGTTGGGGATTGGGTGTTTTTGCTGTGTTGAGGAGTTTGAAGAAGTCATCGGTTACTGCACCGCTGATGTAGATTTGTTGGGGTTCGCTTAGTTCAGGTATATTTTTCAAAGTGAAGACGGAGTCGCTGAGCTTTGTCAGAGGGTATCCGGTAACCGGTAACCGGTGACTGGTGTACCCTTCGTCAAGTGTTGTCTTTTGTGGCGAAGCACCGGACACCGATATCTGGTAAACCCCATCATCAAGCGATAGCAATTCGTTCCGCAAACCCTCCTCAACCTGCTCCAACTCTATTAACGTGCAACGAAATTTTGTTCGGCGCACCAACTCCTCCAACTGTGGTGAGCAAGCCGCACCGGTACACAAAATCATCGCATCGGTCACCGCCGGCGATGCTAAGCTCATCCGCGAAAGCGCACCATCCACCAACGTCAGTTCCACACCATAATTGGGCATGATTGAGATGATCGTTTGCAGCCACGCCGAATCCGACGGACCGGATAGCACGACCTTTCCCGAACCCTCTGCTCGTGCGGTAATCAGGCGTCCGAGCGGTGTTGCTCTATCCGATACCGACAGCACTTCCGCAGGACATTCGCGCTGCTCAAAATCCTTTTCCGAAGTAACGAACACCATACCTTTTTCAAGCACAATGCGCGGCTTGGGCGTGTCGTACAGCACATCGCGTTCCTCGCCATCCACGCCGATGGAGGTCAGGGCAATCCTCTTGCCCTCCTCGTGCAAACGACGAATAACATAGTTCAAACACGTGGTTTTGCCGGTGTTTTTTGCCATGCCTACGATTGAGACACTGCGGAATTGGGTTAAGGTTTTTATGAAGGGCATGGTTAAGAGGTAAAAGGGTTAAAATCTCCGCCGAACAGAGTGTGAATGCCATTTCCAAACGTTAATTATCTACCAACAGTTGTTGTGTTAGTTTTGTTCTATCTTGCTAAAATTTGAAAGCGTATAATCGCTCAGATGAACTGAAATTCCGGATGAGGCATAATATCCGAAATTTACCTTTATTGGAATATGGTTTACTTTATCGTATTCAACTGATATTTCTGTAATATAAAAATCTGATTTTTTCTTGTTGTGATGTTCATAAAATGATTTTTCGATTGTTTCATATATCACGTCAATTGAGAAACAGCAACTAATTGAAGAGGAGTGTTCATCTAAAAGCAGTTCATTTTTAAAATCTCCATTCTCAATCGTGATGACCCCATTATAAAAACTATTAAAACCACCGCCGATGAAAATCTGAAATTGATAATCTTTATGACTTGATGCTTGCCACAGTTGTTTTTGTTCAAGAAATGTTTCTTTATCAAATTTTACGCTGACAATGTCATCTTTATTACACGAGTGAAGCAGTGTTGCTGCTACACAAAGAGCCATTAATTTTTTCATAGTATTTTGATTTTTTTAGTTAGGGTCCTATCGTTATTGCTTGCTACGCTATCTCGCTTGCATGCAACTCATAAATATCGTGCAAAGTTACATCTTTTTTTTGAATTGACCAAATTTTTTTATTTGCAATTATCGTTTTATCTATTTATCTTCATTTTATTTTACCAATCGTCATTTCTACCAACATCACTATTTATACGCAATTTTATCGCCTCAATCGTATTTAATGCCTTGCTAACTGCATAGTGAAAGAAATATCCTTCATTTGAAACTATAAGTTCTGTGTTTCTTGCATTTAATCGCTTTTGACTTGTTTTGACGATACCACCAACTCGCACTACTCTCGTAGCCCATCTATCTTTATCGGAAATAACCGGATAAAGTTCTGTTACACTATACTCTTGCGTGCTCGATGCCCTGTAATTTCCATCACTTCCGGATGCCGGAGTATATCGGTCAATCTTGGTCAAAGTAACGGTAATTCGAATTCTATTTTCTTTTATTTCACATTTTATAATATGCCAAGATGAAAACTCAAAATCTACGGAGCTTCTTCTAAGATTTTCCGGCGTCCCTGTATAAGCCCCTTTGGCAATGATTATACCACTTTCCTTGTCATCTACCTGAATGACATAACTAACATCTTTATATGCTTTTATAAAAAATTCTTGTAATAAAAGATGCATTTGATTTTTTGTCTTTCCTTCAAAATCAACAATTTTCTGAACATAAACGTTATTATCATCGTCTATTCGCCATTTGCCATCAATGGTGCGTAACGAATCCAAAACCTGTTGGTCTTGTGCTGCTGCTGCGAATGCCATGTAACAGCCGAAAATAATTAGTGCGGTTTTTTTTATGCTAATTGTCATATCTTGTTTTTTAGTTTGTTATTACGTGCGAACGCTTACACCTAACTCATAAATATGCACAAAGTTACATCTTTTTTTTGAATTGACCAAATGTTTATTGCTCAATTTTTTCCTTGAATGCTGCCAATGTTGTAAGTTCTAAAACATCGCTTTCAATTGGAGTTTCTAAAACTTTTTTGTCGCCCGACACTAAATAATTTGCGTTTCCTTGTATGGCAAGGTCGACCACATTCAGTTGAAAAGCGAGTAAAATCGTAAATAATAATAGAAACTTTTTCATAGTGTTTTTTTAGTTTAGGTAATTTTTATTTAGTCGCAATATAGTCGTTTGCTTCTTGGTATGCACTATATGACAGATAACGTGGTGGCGGCTTCACGCAGGCCGGGGCTCACAA
>WRKV01000120.1 GCA_009777915.1 Bacteroidales bacterium
CGTATACATTGCATTCAGACACCAAAGACCGACAAGTGGTAATAGTACCCGCTGGTTCGTTACCGATGTAGAAGTAATGGATCTCAACTCATTTGTAGATGTGGAATTGGTCGCCATTACCGCTCCTGCGGCAGGCGTAAAATTCAATATGTCGGATGAAGAACCGCTCACCGTTACCGTGCGTAACAATGGCGGTTTGGCACTGAACGATGTTAAATTAGAAGTGGTTGTAAAAGACGAAAACGATGTCGTTGTACAATCGTTCGAAGAAACCATTGATATTTTGGCAGGACTTAGCACCGAGCCTTATACGTTTACCCAAAAGTTAGACCTTTCGATTGCAGGAACCTACACCATCACCGTTACGGCAAGCGTAGCCGGCGATGAGGTATCTGCAAACGATGCGAAAACCATTACCGTAACCAACGTTATTTGTGATCCAATTGACGAGTTCCCATGGAAAGAGGACTTCGCAGGTCCGGGAGGAACGGCTCCTGCAAACTTCCCGCCTTTCTGCTGGGATCGGGAAAGCACCGGCATCGGTTCTTGGACTGCTCAAAACCAAGGTGGTCGCCAAACTGCCGCTATGCTAAGTGCGAATGGAATAGGAGATCGTTGGTTGATCACACCGGCGATACAGGTTCCGGATGCAGACGGCTTTATACTTCAATTTGCATCTGTCAATACATGGGTGAATGACTATAGGTATAATGGTGTTTGGATTTCGACCCAAACTAATGATATTGCAGATTTTGGAGAACTCTATGAACTTGAGAGCACTGAAATATCCGACGAATGGAAAACGATCACCGTGCCGTTAGGTGCACATAAAGGAGAAACTATTTACTTGGCATTCAAACATTCCAGTTCTGTCAATGACTATTCTGATGGCTGGTATATTACCGATGTTGAAGTATGGAATCCTAGCTCGTTCATAGATGTGGAACTGGTAGCCATTACTGCACCTGTTGCAGGTACCTATCAGAACTTGTCGGATGACGAGACACTCACCGTTACTGTGCGTAACAATGGTGGAGTTGCACTTGATGATGTTAAGTTAGAAGTGGTTGTAAAAGACGGAAACGATGTCATTGTACAAGATTTCGACGAAACCATCGCTACCTTGGCAGGACTTAGTGCCGAGCCTTATACGTTTACACAAAAGTTAGATCTTTCGGAAGTAGGAACCTACACCATCACGGTTACGGCAATCGTAGCCGGCGATATGGTACCCGAAAACGATGCGAAAACTGTAACCGTCAGACATATTAGTTGCGATGTAGCGAATGCGTTCTACCCATGGGTAGAGGATTTTGAAGCTACAGACTTCCCCGATTGCTGGAATTTAGTTGCGATGGGTGACGACCCAATGTTGTGGAAGAGAATCGTTGACCCTAGCGAAAGAAGTGCAGGTATAGCGGATCATTACTGGAGTAGTGGCGGTGTTGTAAGTGACAATTGGATGATCACTCCCGCAATGCAACTGAAAGCCGACGAGAGCTATACCCTCGAATTTTTATCGAGGATAAACGCGAAATCCTTCTACCTTGCAGATAGTGGTAGTTCAGTGTGGATTTCGGTTGAAGGTAACGATCCTGCCATCCATGAATTTGTAGAGATTCATGCCATAGATCGGGAGGACATCCCTACTGATGTTGCATGGGAAAAAATCAGGGTATCGTTGGATGCTTATGCCGGTGAAACGGTTTATATCGCATTCCGCTACAATGATAAAGGAACGTTTGCACACCAGTGGTCTATCGATGATGTTACGATCACTGAGGGTGCACCGGTAGAATACTTTACCGTAACCTACCCAACTGCTCCAACAGGCGGTACATTAACCGTACTTGACGGAACCACTGTGGTAGCAAGCGGAACAGATGTAGAGGAAGGCACTGTGTTGACCATCACTGCAACTCCGGATGCCAACTACACGTTGGGCACTCTAACCGTAAACAATGCTGCTTTCACAAGCGGAAACACGCATACGGTAGAGGGTAATGTTGCCATTGCAGTAACGTTTGTACTGGAACAATACGACGTAACTTACACGACTCCAACAGGCGGTACACTAACCGTACTTGACGGAACTACCGACGTGCCAAGCGGCACCAAAGTAGATCATGGCACTGTGTTGACTATCACAGCAACTCCGGATGCCAACTACACGTTGGGCACTCTAACCGTAAACAATGCTGCTTTCACAAGCGGAAACACCCATACGGTAGAGGGTAATGTTGCCATTGCAGTAACGTTTACCGAAGATCCGAAGTTTGAACTGACACTCGTGGCTGATCCTACAGCAGGTGGTACGATTGTTAAAGGTGCAGGCAGCTACTATGCCGGAACTAAGGTAGAAATCGAAGCTACGGCAAGTGCTAACTACGACTTTGTAGGCTGGTTTGAAGGCAGCGGTACAACACCGATTGCAACCACGCTCGCTTACGAGTATACCATGCCGGCAGCCGCCGCTACACTTACTGCGAAATTCACAGAAAGTACATCGATCACAGTTGGCGAAAGCAATCTGTTGACCGTATATCCGAATCCGGTTCAAGATGTGTTACACATTCAAACCGACGAGGTTATTACTGAAATCTTTGTATTGGATTTGAACGGTAGAGTCGTGATGCAACTCAGAGGACATTATACCACTCTTGATTTGCAATCCCTCGCCGCAGGACAATACGTGATCCGCATTCACACGGAAACCGCCATTGTTCCAATCCGAATTGTGAAACAATAACCTACCGCTGCTGGCGCGGATTTGTAATCCGTGCCAAAGCACCAAAAAAAAACGAAATGCAATTGCATTTCGTTTTTTTTTATGTATTTATTTGGAAAATTCAAAAAAATGTTGTATCTTTGCACTTCCTTTTTCAAGGAAGCCTTCCTCCTTAGCTCAGTTGGTTAGAGCATCTGACTGTTAATCAGAGGGTCTCAGGTTCAAGTCCTGAAGGGGGAGCCGCCAAAAGCCCGCTAAAACAGACGTTTTGGCGGGTTTTTGATTTTTATGCATTGAAAATAAATTTGCAAAATTCACATAATTTTTGTACTTTTGTACGCAAATGTTTACCGATGGTAACGGAACGAAATCTGATTTTGCGTGAAATCATCACACAAAACACATGAATTTTTATGAAAAATTTGGAAATTACAAAAAAAAGACGTATCTTTGCGTGAAAATTTCACAGACATGTTAATTAGATTTGTTGTAAGTAATTTATTTTCCTTTAAAGAGGAAACAGAATTTAATCTGCTATCAAGCAAGTTGAAAAGGCTATCTCATCACAAATACCGCAAAGGGGGTATTGAGATTCTAAAGCTATCTGCACTTTACGGAGCAAATGGTTCTGGAAAATCAAATTTGATTCGTTCTATATCGTTGTTAAAAACAATGATTTCAAGAGGTGCTATTCCTAATTCTTTGATAAGTCAAAAATTTAGACTTTCAGAATCGTCATTAACAAAACCAGTTGAATTGGCAATTGAGTTTTTTACTAATGATACCATTTATTATTACTTTATATCCATTAATGATGGAATAATAATAGACGAATACTTTAGTTCGATGGGCAAAAATCAGCAGGATGAAATGATTTTTCATAGAAAATATGAAAAAGGAAAAACATCTATTTCTTTTTTTAAAGAATTTGAGAATGTGCCTGAAAATTTGATTTTAAAAAAAATAATAGAAACAGATTTAATAAAAGGTACTCAACCTCTTTTTTTTCTTTTAAATACTATAAGTAACGATGCTTTCGTTGATATAAAAATAGCATACGATTGGTTTGAAAATGGGCTAATAGTTATCTACCCTCAAACAAAAGCCGCTGGCTTAACACTGGAAATTGAGCGTAATGAAGGCTTTAAAGATTTTGCAAACGAGCTTATGTGTTCATTTAACACAGGAATTACAAATCTTAAAGTAGATGTTAAAAGTGCCGACGACTTTTTTGGAGAAGAAGATAAGAAAGAAGTAGATAAAATAAAAGCAGAATTTGCCGAAGTTGACCCGGAAAAAAGATTTGTATTAATAGCAAATACAGGAACGGAAGAAGAGGCAGTTGTTGTAAAAGAGGGAGAAAATATTTTAGTAAAACGTCTGTTATTTGAACACAAAGGAGCAAAAAACAAAAACGTAGAGTTTCGCCTTGATGAATTGTCAGACGGCACAAGAAGACTTTTAGAATATCTACCTGTGTTACATAATATAGTAAAGTTTTCTCGCACATTTATAATTGACGAAATAGAAAGAAGCATTCACCCTTTAATCACCAAAGAACTTATCAGTAAGTTCAGTAAGGATGAATCAACCAAAGGTCAGTTGATTTTTTCAACGCATGAATCAAATTTTTTAGATCAAGAAATATTTAGAACTGATGAAATTTGGTTTGCCGAGAAAAATATTTTAGGGTCTACAAAAGTATATTCATTGAGTGATTTCAAAGAACACAGCACAATTGATGTTAGAAAAGGATATTTGAATGGTAGGTATGGGGCAATTCCATTTCTAGGAAATTTACAAGATTTAAATTGGTATAGATTTCAAGATGAAAAGGAATAAAATATACGAAAGACGAGAACCTACAAAAGATTGTAAACTCTATTTTATCTTTTGTGAAGGCGAAAAAAGAGAAACCACATATTTCTACTTTTTTAACCGCATTGCTTCTCAAGTTATTATTCAGATTGTTCCAATTGAAGATGGGAAAAATTCACCAATTGGCTTATATAATAATGCATGTCAAAGTCTTTTGGCTAGTAAAGAAAATCCAAATCCATCTTATACTTTGAATGAGGAAGACGAAGTTTGGTTTATTATTGATACAGACAGATGGGAAGATGAGATAAATACACTAAGAGAGTATGTGGGCAACCATCAAAATTGGTTTGTCGGACAAAGCAATCCTTCTTTTGAAGTTTGGCTGTACTATCATTTCAGAAATCAGAAGCCTCAGAGTTCAATAGAAAATTGGAAAGATCATTTGAACACAATCGTAAGTGGTGGCTTTGATAATAGAAAACATCCTATTCATCTGCAAACAGCAATAGTTAATGCAGAAACAAATCACTCATCTACAAACAATATTCCAGATCACAATGTAACAGAAGTATTCAAACTTGGACATAAAATACTTCCTCTTGTTAAATCCGACATTGATCTGCTTTTGGAACAATTAGATGCCTGAAATTAACGACTAATTTCCCTACACACAAACTACACACAAATGTTCAACTGAATTAATAAAAAATCAAAAAAAAAGAAACGACAAAAGTCGTTTCTTTTTTTTGTTCCTCTCTTTTTGACATCACTCGTCGACGAGCGAAGTACACAAACATAGGAGTAGAGGAAAGCCCCTTGATTATCTCCAACGTGGATCGCCGGCAGTGGTCGGAACCGAAACACCCGGTTTTAACGTGAAGTTGCCGTTTGGTGCGTCTACAAACAAATCTGTTACAGAACCACCTGATGAAGTTCCCGGAACATCGATAATCGGAACAGCAGCTCCCGGATCAGCTCCCTGATTTACAAACGATGTAGTAACCCAGTTACCTGACTCGGTAAGCGTGATAATACCACGAAGACCTTGTTGAGTACAAATACCTGGTTGGTCCGGAACTTGTGTTGCACCTAAACTTCCAAAGATATTGTCTTTCAACGTAACATTTGCAACGTTATTTACGTTATCTAAATCAATGAAACGATAGCTTTGATTGTTTGTTTGGTTCATCCCCATAATGTTGTAGAACGTACAGTTTTCGATGATAATATCGCCAACTACCGGTGTTCCCGCAGAACCGCCTTGGAAACGCAAGAACGTTCCGTTACGCACATCAAACGTAGAGTTTGTGATAACAAGTTTTGAGAAAACTGTGTTAGCCGTAACGTTACTTCCGGCGGTAACCAACGAATAATTTTGACCAGATTCAATGCCTCCGTTTTTGAAGAGACAGTTATTGAAAGTAACCTCTCCAAAGATCTGCTCATTGATCTGTGCACGAAGAAGCGAACGCATAAAGCCTTCAAAATTGCAGTTTTCAAATTCAATTTTTTTGATATCACAAACAACACCGTCCGCAAGGTTAGTTCCTTGGTTGATGAAATATGACGATGTGCTTATGAAATCAATGTTTTTGAAAATGATTTCAGCCGTTCCACCGATTACTGAATTTAGGTTAAAGGCATCGCGTGTAAACCGTACTTTCGGACGTGCTCCGGCAGGGTCACGATCAACAGTTACCGAACCTTTGATACCACCGGTAACTCTTTCGACTACGTCATAATTTTCCGGTAATACAATCAGTTTTCCAACGCTGCTTTCAAGTGAAAGAATTGCTGTTAACGTGTCTTTTGGTGCCATAAACACTGCATTTGCAGGCCATTCTCCGGTTGGTTTCAAGGTGGTGTAGATGTGTTCGCCACGAGAAATTGCACCTAAGAAAAGTTCGGCTTTGATTGCTGAACCCGGAGCCAAATCCGCAATGTCTACGATACCTGCAGCGATTTCACCGGCTGTCATATCAACTTCTTCGCCGTTGATTTCCAATTTGTCGACGCTTGCACCTGCAGGGAAACGCACTTTTACCGTGTATTTCGTTACATCACCTGCTTCCGGTGCCAAAATAATTTGTTCTGCATCCAAATCAAGGTCTCTTTCACCAAAATCGGAGCTCAGATTTTCTTTTTCGTGATTGGCACGAATGCGTACTTTGTAGACTTTTCCGCCTGCAATAGGCTCAAATGTAGCACTTGTTGCAGTAACGAT
>WRKV01000121.1 GCA_009777915.1 Bacteroidales bacterium
ACCATTTCCGGCTATCCGGTCAAAAATTTTGACCGGATATCTATAAGTGACTGCGAATCAAGCAGTATAGCCGAAAATAATGGTAAATCCAACAATTTTGGAAAAGAAAGTCTGAAATCTACCGTACCCCCAAAAGCTTTCACCGAAAAAGGCTTGTACATGCTCGCCACCATCTTGAAAAGCCCTCAGGCAACAGAAACCACCATCGCCATCGTTGAGGCATTCGCTAAACTGAAACAACTGTCAACCAACCTCGCCGCCTTACATTCCATGGAACCGGAAGTGGTGGAGCCTGAAGTTCTCGAATCAACAGGCGGATTGCTTGAAGACCTGCTGTTTTCGGGAATTCCAACAGCAGCAGAGACGTCTGTCGAATTAAATCTTGGGGTGGTAAAACTGAAACGTAGTGTGAAAAGCGAGCACGCAGGCATGGTACGCAGTGAACCTACCATAGATGACAAATTGGACGGTTTGGAGCAACGTTTAGACCGATTAGACGAACTCTTGAAAACCTTAGGAAACGGCTAAAAATCACCACCTGTTGGCTTGAGATTGCAATGAGAACGTTACGACGACGATGAGAATCGCCGCCGGGCGAGGCGACTCCGTCTGCAAAGACACGAAAAATTTTGAAATTTCGCTCTATGTAAAAAAAAATTCGTATCTTTGCAAAAACGAAAAAAATCTGTACTAATGGAAACTATCGTATCACATTCGCCACTCAACGAAACTCAAGTGTTTTTGTTGCAAGCGTTTTCGCAGATGAAAAGCGAAAGAGAAAAAACCGATGTTCAAGCCCTGTTGCTTGACTATTATCGAAAACGTGTTGATGATTACGCAAGCACGATTTCATTGTCCAATGAAAAAATTGACGAAATTCTAAACTCCCATCATCGTACGCCAAGCAAATGAAAATCGTTCTTGATACAAATTGTTTGGTCGTGTGTTTACCCACAACTTCGCCGTATTATTGCCTGTGGCAAGCCTTTCGAGAAGGGCGAATTACGTTTTGCGTTACCACCGACATCATCAACGAATACACCGAAGTTCTCGAACGCTTTTACACCTCGCAATTTGCAAATGATGTCGTGAATGAGTTGTTACTTGCTCCCAATGTTGTGAAAACAAACAATTATTACAAGTGGAATTTAATCCCTGCCGACCCCGACGACAACAAGTTTGCCGATTGTGCCTTTAATGCAAATGCCGACTGCTTGGTGACCAACGACCGACATTTCAACGCTCTGAAATCCCTTGGCTTTCCAACGATGAAAATATACGATATAGAAACGTTCAAAAAAACTTTCTTGTAGATAATAACAAAACGCCACCACCACCCTGTTGGCTTGAGGTTGCCATGAGAACACTTGACGGCGATTTCCATCGCCGCCGAACGACCTCATTATAAACTATGCCCAACGGGGGTGCTTTCACTCTTCATATTCTAAACCGTAAAACTCACGCAATAATTCTTGCAAGGCATCATTAGCCTTCTTATGACCTTGGTTGGCTGCTTTTTTATACCATTCTATTGCTTTGTCGTAATTTTGAGTAATTCCTTCGCCATATTCATACGTTTGTCCCAAACTGTATTGAGCATGTTGATCACCTTGCTCCGCACTCTTTCTGTACCATTTTACTGCCTCTGACAAGTTTTCTGTAACTCCATCGCCAAGACTATACATATGCCCCAAAGTCAATTGAGCGTCTGCATTTCCTTGTTCCGCACTCTTTCTAATCCATTTCAATGCTTCAGAAAAATCTTGTTTAATATGCCTACCATCATAATACATAGCCCCTAATTCATATTGAGCCGGTGCATATCCTTGCTCTGCACTCATTCGATACCATTTTTCAGCCTCAATATAGTTTTTGTCATCAAAATAATACCTCTCTCCTAACTCGAACTGACCTTTGGGATCCGTTGTACTTACAGACTGTTCCAATTGTTCTTCTGCGATATTTTCATCTGATGCTTTTGCCTGTTTTTCAGTACCGTTGTTAAGTATAAAATGTCCTCCCACCGATACCACCAACAAAATTCCAATGCTAATTATAGTCAGCATTATTTTTTTCTTTTTCGCACTTTCCTTTGTTTGTAGTGAATCTGCGTCTTCTACTTGTGATTTTGTTGTCAAACCGGCCAAAACAAGTAAGAAACCTGCGACAAGATAAATTGCTGCTGCAACATAATTATTCAGTGGAAATAATACCCAGCCTGAAATATAGGTCAAAATACCAAGAATTATTGGTTTCATTTGCGAAGGTGTTTTTTTTGCGCCAACAATACCTAAAACACCGGCAATAATGACAACTACAAAACTACCCAAAAGCCTAAGCATTGTATTTACGGTCGTTTCCATAGTTGCATCTGCACTTGCAGAATTTTGCGACATTTCTTCAACAGTAGCTACAACTGCTCCTCCGAACCAACTGCCAAAAAAACCTACTGCTGCCCAAATTATTCCAATAATAAGTGCAATAATACATAAAATTTTTGCTGCTGTTTTCATTTTTTAATCCCTAATACGTGTCGGGCGCAACTTTTAATTGATTTTGTTTTGATTTTATTGTTGTACCAATTGAACTTTGTTCACATACGCACATAAAAAAAGCGTGGTACTTTTTAGTACTCCGCTGATTGAGGTATTTAGCGTGACCTGTATAGACAGAATAAGTAAAAGTCCACGCTTGCGTGAACATTTCAACTTAATCTTTTCTATACTTTTAAATCGCTAAATTTTCAATCAGAAAGAATAATCTAAAATGCTTTTTTCAATGTATTTCAAGATGTGCATATCTGCACGTTATTTTTTCATAGGCAATTTATTTTTGTGTATTATTATCTGATAGAAGTTTTTTGACTTCGGATTTTAGGATGAGTAATGTTTTTGCAAAGATACAAAAAGTTTTTGAAATGGAGAGAAAAAAATTGTAATCCGCTTATTTTTCAAAAAAAAATGGTCAATTAAAAAAAAAGTCGTATCTTTGTAGATTGTTATGTTGAGATTTTCAAAAATAGTGTTTTTTTCCATCGTTGCGATAACGGTGTTTTCGGCGTGTTCTACCAAACGAAACACGTGGTTTAGTCGGAATTATCACAACACAACGGCATATTACAATATCTATTGGAACGGCAAAGAAACCTATAAAGATCTTTTGCTTAAAATCGAAAGTTTCGGATACGACAATCACAGTCACGTGTTGCGAGTGTTTGAATACGGCTCCGCGATGGACACTTCTCAAACGATGGAATTGACGAATCGTATGATTGAAAAAGGTACGAAAGCCGTGCAAAAACATTCGATGCGAATTCGTGGAGTGGAATACGTGAAAACTATGGAAAAAGCCTATATGTTGATGGGAAAGGGCTATTTTTATCAGCATAATTTTTCGATGGCACGAACGCTTTTTAACTTTGTTTCATCACAATTTCCAAACAGTCCGATTCGATACGAAGCCTTGCTTTGGTCGGCAAGAACCTATATTTTGGAAAAAGAATTTGAAATGGCTTCGGCGTTGATTTTGCAAGTGCGAAATCAAGAACATAGTCTGTATCGCCAAACGCGTCGCGAATTGCCTGCGGTTACAGCAGATTTTCACATTGCACAAAGTCTGTACAGTGATGCCATTCCGTTTTTGGAAGAGGCGATTTCACACAGCCATACGCGAGATTTCAAAAATCGATTGGAATTTATTTTAGGACAAATTTATCAACTTGAAAATCGACAAAAAGATGCTTATGCGGCGTATCGAAATGTGGTCAGACGGAATCCGAATTTGGAATTGGAATACAACGCTCGAATCAATATGGCATTGGCTTACGATGGTGCTTATGCGAATCGCAGAGACCTTGTCAATCAATTGGAAAAAATGTTGGAAGACACGAAAAACGAACGTTTTTTCGGACGAATTTATTTTGTTTTGGCAGAAATGGCGATACAAGACGATGATATTCCGGAAGGCATCGAGCATTTGAAAAAATCAGTCGAATTTTCCGGATCGAATCGTGAGCAATTGGCATTTTCGGCAACACGTTTGGCGGATTTATTTTTCGATGAACAGGATTATGTTACCGCACAACGTTACTACAGAAACGCTGTAAGCGTGATGAGCAACGACCATTCCGATTTTGATCGCGTCAATACTCGTGCTCAAAATTTAACGGAATTAGTCAAATTTTTAGATATCGTAAGATACGAAGAACAAATGCAATTTTTAGCCGGATTGCCCGAAAACAGGCGAGAAGAAGAGATTGACAGAATTATCGAAGAATACCAAAATCGCATCACGGAAACGGCTGAGGCTACACCACGAACCACCACACAAAGAACGTCTCAAACGCAACAAAGCACTTGGTATTTTTACAATGAACAAGCCAAAGCACATGGTGTAAACGAATTTACACGCCGATGGGGACGCCGTGCCAACGAGGATTTTTGGTTCTTGCAACAAAAACCTGCGTTTGCCCTCAATCGTCCGGTAGAAATTGAGGAAACAGGACGACCGGAGGAGGACGAACAACGAACGATAGGAGATTATACACCAACCGATCGAGAATATTATTTGGTTAATATGCCGATCAGAGCTGCCTCAAAAGAGCGGTCGGACAAGCGTTTGGAGGAAAATTTATATCTGTTGGGAACAGGTTATTTTGATTTGGTGGAAGAACCTAAATTGGGGATTCAAACCTTGGAAAAATTGTTGACCAAATTTCCAAACACAGGCTATAAGCTGCAAGCATACTACTATTTGTATCGGATGAACATGGTGTTGAACAATACCGCAGGCAGACAAAAGTACAGAGATTTGTTGACGAGAGAATTTCCCAATGCCGAACAAACCCGACAAATCACCGATCCGAATTTTTACAGAGCCTCACAAGAAAACACACAACGTGCCGAAACGCTTTATCAGTACACGTTTGAAGCCTATCAGAGTGGTTTTTACGATGTCATTATTGACAATGTCAGAGAGGCTGAACGCCGTTATCCGGGCAATGCACTCATGCCAAAATTCCGATATTTGGAAACTATGGCAAAGGGCAGACAGGAAGGAACAGAGGCAACCATTCAAAATTTGGAACAGTTCATCAGAGATAACATGCAAGAGAGAGAGTTGGTGGAATTGGCACGAACAACCATTGAATTTTTAACACAATCTCTGTCTGCCGATCAACTCACTTCCATCAACGAAGCACGTGCACAGCACGACGCCGATCAAGCCACTGTCGAACGTCAATCGCAAGAGTCCGAACATGATATTTCCATGTTCACCAAAGATCCTGCCGATCCTCACTATGCCTTGATTTTTCTGAATGTTCCGGAGGTTAATCCGGATATTATGAAAATCCGATTACAAGATTTTATGCGTCGAAGTTATGCACAAGATCATCTCAGTCAAAGTGGTGAAATTTGGGGAGACGGTTATTATATAATCCATATTTACACGTTCGGAACAGTCTCTATTGCACATGGATTTTTGGACGATTTACAAAACAGCAGATATGTGTTTGGCGGCACGCCCAAAGAGTTTTATCAACTGATGATTATTTCTTCGGAAAATTTCCAAACGTTGATGAAACAACGAAACAAAGAGGCATATCAGTATTTTTATGAAATGAACTATTGATGAAAAAATTATTTCTTCTTGACGCAATGGCGTTGATTTATCGAGCGTTTTTTGCATTGAATAAAAACCCGCGAATCAATTCGAAAGGGCTGAACACCTCAGCAATTCTGGGTTTTGCGAATACGCTTTTAGATGTGTTGCAAAATGAAAAACCAACGCATATCGGCGTGTGTTTCGATACGCAAGCACCAACCGCCCGACATATCGAATTTCAAGATTACAAAGCCCATCGAGAGGCGATGCCCGACGAACTTTCGGCGGCGATTCCGTACATTCAGCAACTGCTCGAAACGTTCAATATCCCGATTTTGTACATGGACGGATACGAAGCCGATGATGTGATTGGAACGCTTGCGAAAAAGGCGGAGAGCGAGGGATTCGAAACTTACATGATGACGCCTGATAAGGATTTCGGACAGCTCGTTTCGGAACATATTTTCATCTACAAGCCTGCGAAATTCGGACAACCTGCACAAACTTTGGGCGTGAAGGAAGTTTGCGAACGACACGGCATCAAGCGTCCGGAACAGGTTATCGACCTGTTGGGGTTGATGGGCGACAGTTCGGATAATTTTACGGGAATCCCCGGTGTAGGCGAAGTTACGGCGAGAAAATTGTTGGAACAATTCGACAATGTCGAAAATTTATTGGCAAATACCAACCAAATTACCAATGTCAAACTTCGTGAAAAGGTTGAAAATAATAAGGATTTAGCAATTCAAGCACGACATCTCGCAACGATTGATATCCACGTACCTATCGAATTTGACCCCGAGAAATTGGCAGTCAAACCTCCCCAAAATGCCGAATTATCTGCCCTTTTGGACGAATTGGAATTTCGTACCTTTGCCAAACGCATGGAAACATGGCTGAACGGATTTGCCCAAACGCCCGAAAAAGTAGTGAAGACAGAAGAGCCACCACTCAGGCAAGTTTTTTCGAGTGGAGGGTTTGATTTATTCAATCCATATCCAAGTGGAATTACGAATTACGAATTAGGAATTACGAATGAGGGGGCAACCTTAAATTCACAGTCGCATTCATTCAATCCGAATTATACGCAAATCCATGATTTGTCG
>WRKV01000122.1 GCA_009777915.1 Bacteroidales bacterium
TGGCAGTAGGCAATGGCATGCACCTGAGGGATGTGCGGGTGTAGTGACAATAGTCGGGGGGTGTCTCGACTGCGCCACTGCGTGGCTTCGCTCGACATGACGGCGTTTCATTAAAAAGGGGGGATTTGGTGGATTGGGAAAATTTTTGTACCTTTGCAAAAAATTAAGAACGCATTATGAATACAATGGAATTGGAAGCACAAAAAGCATGGTTGGCACGCGAAATTTTGTGTATGAATAACGAAGTCAAATTAAACGATCTGTGGGTCGTATTAAAAGGCTATAACCCGCTTGCATATCAACAAGAAAAGAGCAAAAAACGCGATATTGGTTTTTTGGAAGGAAAGGCCAAAGTGATTTTTGCAGATGATTGGGAAATGACACCTGAAGAACTCAACATGGTATGAGAAGATATTTATTAGATACACATACGCTTTGAGGTGTATTTGGTAATTTTTTTCGTACCTTTGCAGAACCATTATGTACCTAACAAACAAAACCATGAAAACAATCCTAACAATCCTAACAACCGCAACGCTCACCCTGCTATTCCTGATGGTGTCGTGCGGCAAAGACCCCAACAACACGGAAACACCCTCTGATGTTGAACGTGTGGTGATCAACGGCGTGAGTTGGGCAACTCACAACCTTGCGGCTCATGGCAAATTTGTAAACAACCCGCAAGACTACGGTGCACTTTTCCAATGGGGGCGCCGGGGCGATGGGCACGAACAGGGAAAAAGCGCAAGTTGCTGGTGGTCGAACGACCTTAAGGTCCCCGAAAATTTTGATGCCAACGGTCAGATAGTGAGCAGCCACCCTGCATTTGGCGAGTTTATCAGAGGAAATTCTGATTGGCGCGGTTCGCCACGAAACACCTTATGGAACTCCGGCACGGAATCATCGCCCATCAAAACACCCAACGACCCCTGTCCTCCGGGCTGGCGTATGCCTACAGAAACTGAACTTAACGCACTTGTATCTGTCGGCAGCACATGGACAGATGATTGGAACGAGACAGGTGCTGCAGGTCGTGTTTTCGGCACTGCCCCCAATACGCTTTTCCTGCCCGCGGCGGGCTACCGCAACTACAGCGATGGGTCGCTCAACTTCGTGGGGACGGGCGGCAACTACTGGAGCAGTACAGTCGGTGGGACGTTCGCCTGGTACCTGCACTTCAGCAGTGGCAACGTGTACATGAGCAACTACAACCGAGCGCTCGGCTTTTCCGTCCGCTGCGTCTCAGAATAAGATATTCGATTTATTTGAGATATCCGACTATTTACCGCGAAGCGGTCGAAAATTTTTTTGAAAATAACGCCGTTCGGCGGCGATGAGAATCGCCGCCGAACTTCCTAATCGCATTCCGTATAGGCGAGGCATCTTACATCATCCCCAAAAAATACCGATGCACAAAATCCGTCTTCAACTCCGGATGAAATGTCGTTGCTAATTGGTTGCCTTGCCTTGCGGCAACGATGTCGCCGTTGACGGTTGCTAACACCTCGCCGTTGTTGACTTTGGTAATGATGGGTGCACGTATAAACGACATAGGAATTACAGTGTCGTTAAATTTTTCTTCCGTAAAGAAACTGCCCAACTGCCTGCCGTAGGCGTTGCGTTGGATGGTGATATCCATCGTTGCAAAGGTTGTGCCTTGACCTTGTGCTGCGCCCTCGATATCCTTTGCGAGCAGTATCGCGCCGGCGCACGTACCGAAGACGGGCAAGCCGTTCTCTATTTTTTGCTTGAGGGGTTCGAGCAAGCCTAACTCTACCAACAGTTTGCCCATGGTTGTGCTTTCGCCACCGGGGATAATCAATCCGTCGAAAGGGCTCTCTATATCACGTAATCGGCGTATCTCAAAACTTTCTACATGGAGGCTGTCCAATACGTGTTTATGCTCTATGAATGCGCCTTGCAAGGCGAGTATTCCTATTCTCATGGGGTGTTTACTTTCCTCTTTCTGCCATCATGATTTCTATCTCGTTCTCGTTGATGCCGACCATCGCCTCACCCAAGCCACGGCTCACTTCCGCTAAAATACCGTAGTCGGCGTAGTTGGTAACGGCTTTCACGATGGCTTTGGCTCTTTTTTGCGGATCGCCGGATTTGAATATACCACTCCCCACAAACACACCCTCTGCCCCGAGATGCATCATCAATGCGGCATCCGCAGGAGTTGCAACACCGCCTGCCGCGAAGTTCACCACCGGCAATTTACCGTTGGCAGCCACGCTCGCGACTAATTCATACGGCACTTGCAGCAATTTGGCTGCGTGGTACAGTTCGTCCTTGCTCATGGACGACAGGCGGCGTATGTCCGCCATGATGGCACGCATGTGGCGTACGGCCTGCACGATATCGCCCGTGCCCGGCTCGCCTTTCGTACGGATCATACTCGCGCCCTCCTGTATGCGGCGCAGAGCCTCGCCGAGGTCTTTTGCACCACAAACGAACGGCACAGCGAATTGGCTTTTGTCGATGTGATACACATCGTCTGCCGGCGTCAACACTTCACTTTCGTCGATATAGTCGATCTCTATCGCCTCTAATATCCGCGCCTCTATGGTGTGCCCGATACGCACCTTCGCCATAACCGGTACGCTTACGGCTTTCTGTATTTCGGAAATCATCGTAGGGTCGCTCATGCGGCTCACGCCACCGACGGCTCTGATATCCGCAGGTATGCGCTCCAGTGCCATCACGGCACAGGCACCTGCGTCTTCTGCGATTTTTGCTTGCTCAGGCGTTGTAACGTCCATGATGACGCCGCCTTTTAGCATTTGGGCTAAGTTTTTGTTTAGTTCTGTTCTGTTTTTGCTCATTGTTTTTTATTTTTTAACTTTTTTTTCCGCGGTTTTGCGGGCGTATTGCTATAAATTTTCGCCTTTCAAATACGACTGAAAAAGGTATTCTCGATTTTCGTAGTAAGTGCTGCTGTTGAAGTCCTCTATCTTTCGAGATAGCCACGAGTTGTAAACTTCCGAGAGGGTTTCGATTACAGGCTTGTTATCTTTTTTGTTGATGTCGATGATCAAACGTTTATACACTTTGCCGATGTCCCAATGGGTCGGTATTGAATATTTTGCATTGGCAATATTGTCGAAGAAACCGTTTTCTATACCGTGTTTCTCCGTGAATTCAAATGTCAACTTATCTATGTTTTCGCTGTGATACACATCTGCCAAATCCAAAATGTGCTGCAAACCCTCTTTCCCAATGGCATTCACGACCACATTGCGGTGGTTCTTTGTCTTCCTGCTGATGTATTCAATCAACGAGCAAAGAAAAAACAAATGGTTTGCGTTCTTATCTTCTCTACCTGTCATCATCATTTAATTTTATCGTAATTCATATATTGTATGGTGCTTAATGCTTGCTCATTACAAAAGCAAATTTGATGTGTAGGATGCTTAAATTTTGCCAGAACCCAAAACTGCTCGCGTGTAAGTATGCCGTCAATAAAATCAGAGATATAGTTGTAAATTTGGTCATTTGCCATAGCTCCAATGACGATGTCGAAATCATGCGTTCCACCCGAACGGCAGTCAACAATAAAGTCAAGCCACTCCTCTGTCATCTCTTCAAAAACGAGCGTTCTGAGATTTTCATCAGGCGTATATTCATAAACCGAAACAACAGCCGTATCATAGCGACTTGCCCAACGGACGGCCTGTTGCTCCAATTCGGTACAATAGAAACCCCCTCCAAAATCTTTTGGAAATTTGCTTTTCAAGATTTCAGGTTTTTCAATTACTGTATAACCGCCGTGATAAACTCTCATAAAATTTCTACTAATGGTGATGCTCCGCCTCTTCAAACGTCTTGTAAACCGCACCGTGTGGATGCTCTGCCGGCGCATAGATGGAGTAGAGTTTCAGCGGCTTGTTACCTGTGTTGATGACGTTATGCCATTTCCCGGCAGGGATTATGATGGCAAAATCCTTTTCGGCTGTTCGGATAAAGGTGAGCGACTCTTCGCTGTCGCCCATCACGACTTTCGCTTGTCCGTCTTCGACCCGTAAAAACTGGTCGGTGTCGGGATGCTGTTCCAAGCCAATCTCGCCACCTACGGGGATTGACATTAGCGTAACTTGAAGTTGCGTGCCCGTCCACAACGCCGTCACGAAATTGTCGTTCGACAGGGTGTAGGCATCAATATCCAACACGGTCGGCTCTGCGCCGTAGTCCATCAACACCACGTCTGCGTTGACTTCGGGGCAACTACTTTGGGAATTTTGATTGCATGAAACGTTGCTCCATCCCAAGAATAACAACGTTGCGAAAGATAAAATTACTTTGGTTTTCATAGGTATTTTTTTTGGTAGGGACGATGCACGCACCGCCCTTACAGAATTTTTACAAAGGTACGATTTTTTTTTGATAAAAGCAATTTTTTTCGGCAGATTTTTTTTGGGGGAATTGTATCTTTTTTTCTCGCAAAATTATTCAAATATGCCTCGCAGAATATCTTTTCGTTGTTCTTCAGGCATACGCTCAATGGCGTAGCGTAAAGTCGTTCGAGACATTATATCATAATGTTTTTCAATGAATTGAAGCATTAAAAATTCGTCTCGTTTGGCAAGTTCTCGCAACATCCAACCAACCGCCTTGTGAATCAAATCGTGTGAATGATCAATCAATATCTCCGAAATAGACAACGTATCGTTAAATTCCCGATTACGAATGAATGCCCACGTGGTAACGATAGCGATACGCTGTTCCCACATATTTTTGCTTTTTGCCAAGCGATAGAGAATATCACGCGGTTGATCCAATAAATAATTTCCAAGAATTTTGTAACAACTCAAATCAACCAAATCCCAGTTGTTAATATATTGAGTATTTGACAAATAAAAATCTACAATGGTTTTTCTGTCTGCTTTGTTTGCCTTTTGAAATTGCTCTGTCAAAATCATTAACCCGCACAAACGAACCTCATGGAAAGGACTTTTCAGAACTTTTTTCACTTCCGTGAGAGCCATTCCACGATATGCCTTAGCAACCTGTCTCGTTTCCGGAACTTTAATACCCAGAAAAACATCACCTTCGGCATATTGTCCTTTTCCCGTTTTGAAAAACCTCTGTAAAAACGTCGCTTTTTGCTTATCCGCCAAAACTTGTAGACTGTCGATTAATGATTTTGCTGTCATGTGTTTTATTTTTTATCAATAACAACTGCAGGAACCGTTTTTTCAAACCCATCTTGTGTCGTATATCTATAAATACCTATTTTTCTTGCACATTTATCGGCAGTAATTTGTATTTTTTGATCATCATAATACGATATGCCATCGGGCAATTTTCATCGTGCAAATTTCAGACTGCAAAGATATGCAAAACTATAACACAAGCCCTGATGTTAAAACGGTCGTTAAAAAACCACTTCTATCATCGTTGGCTTGCAGTAAAACAGGCTCAATGCGAGTATCTATATTTCTTGTTAGGCGATTTAATTTTTTAGATAATTCCCAATAATTTTCGTTCAAATTATCTTTAACCACAGCAATATCAATATCGCTGTTTTCATTGAAATTGCCATTTACTAATGAGCCAAACAAAACCACTTTGCAAGGTGACAACTCCTCGCAAACAAGCCCTGCATAACGCTTGGCGTGCATTAAAGCCGTTGTTTGATCCATTGACATAGTGATTCGGTTTGTTTGATGATTTCCTCACATTTTTGAGGTGTGAGTAATTGGAAAATTCTTTCTTTATGCGTGGGGTATCTTGCCTGAATGTTCATCGGTAACAAGTCCTCAATAAAATCAAGTTGTTCGTCAGAAAAAAGAGGTAACAGGTCGCAACGTTCTGCCAAATTTTTCAAATTGTGCGTAAATGGTGGCGTTTCGTCTTTTACCGAACAATAGTACCCTTTAATTGTTTTTTCCACCGCTTGATGACACATAAAACCAACGTACAAATACCGCTTGGAAACAAGCATTGCCTTTGCTGTTCCGATGTCATAATCGGCAATTTCAATCCAGTATTGTGTTCTTTCGTTCATAACGGTTTTGCAAAGATACAACTATTTTTTGAAATAAACAAGCACCATCTTTTCCGACCTCACTTTACCTCCAAAACAACCGATCAATGGAATACCGTCCGGGACCGGTAATGAGTACGGTTGTAAAGCACGTGAGATAAAGCAACGCCAACTCTTGTGCTGCAAAGCCTTGTCCGGAGTGACTAAACACAGCAACGCACATGGCAACAATCAGAGGAAGGGCAGCCAATCGCGTGAACAAGCCTAACAGCACGGCAATCGAACAAAACACTTCCGCAAAAACTACGAGTGCCAACGATAATGTTCCGCCCATACCGATGGGGTCAAACTGTTGGCTTAGGGTTGAAAAGTGTGACAATTTGTTCAGCCCATGCGTAAGCATCATCACGGAAATAGCCACGCGCAGAACAAGTAGGCCGAACGATGCCAGCGATCCGCTAACGCTTTTGGTGGAGAGAAATTTTTGTAACATATCGAAATGGTTTTTGGTGATTGTGTAAAGAGTTTTTCTAATAAATAAACGAACTCCCCCCTAAAAACTCCCGCAGAATGGACGTTGGCGGAATTTCCCGATCGCTGATGGGTTGCACGTAGGTGAAAAATTTCAACAGATTTGTCGCCACACTATAGGCTTCGGAGGTTTCGGGAACGGCACGAAGGATAGGCTCTGCGTAGGTTTTCAGAACACCAAGTT
>WRKV01000123.1 GCA_009777915.1 Bacteroidales bacterium
TGGAAACGGCAAAACATTCGCGACCCGAATTTTTATTGTCGGATTTGAATGTGCAGTATAACGAAAATTTACTTGTGTACGAGAAATCGTTGCGGTCGCCCGATGTCGGACTAAGCCTGAACTACGACCGTTACGGCGGTGTGTGGAAAAATTTTGCAGGCGTAGGCATCCGATTTGATATTCCGGCATTCGACCGAAACCAAGGCAATATCAAAATGGCAAAACTTAGAATAGAGCAAAGTAATTATAGCGCAGAATATCAGAAAAACGCCATACAACAAGAGATTGCGGAAATCTATAACAATTATCAAATGCACTATCGCTTTCACGAAAAAATCTCCGATAACGATTTTTCAGAAGATTTGGAAAATATGTTGGAAGCCTATTCTCGCAACTTGCTGAACAGAAATATCAGTATGTTCGAATACATTGACTTTATAGACGCCTACCGAACCACGAAAAGGGCAATCCTTGCGGCAAAAAAAAATCTCGATACAAGTTTTGCCGAACTACAATTCAGTATCAACAGTGTTATCAACTAAAAAAATTAAAGACATGACAAAGAAAAAAATCATTCATACAGTTTTAACAGGTATCGCCTTGTTTACCTACTCCTGTGGCAATAAGCAAGCAGGACAAGGCGACGAAAACAACCGTATCAACAAGGCATTTTTAGAACATGTAAAAACGATCCAAGTTGTTTTGAGCCATCAAGAACAGGATCTAATTTTAACCGGCAAGGTGGAATACAATCCCGACAAGGTGATCAGTTATGTTCCGTTGATTGGCGGCGTTATCGACAAGGTTTCTTTTTCGTTGGGCGACCATGTACAAAAAGGGCAAGCCCTGTTTGATATTCGCAGTCCGGAGTTGAGTGCTTTGCAATCGGAACGCCTATCGCTCGAATCCGAAAAGCGAGTGGCAGAGCGGGAATTGCAAACGGCACAAGCCCTGTTTGCCGACCAACTGCTGTCGGAACAAGAACTGCTGGAGGCAACCGGAAAATTGCAACAAATACAGGCGGCACTCAACAAAATACAATCGGATATGAGCGTTTACGGAACGGATAGAGGCAACGGCATATTCACGGTTCACGCCCCGATGAGCGGATATATCGTGCACAAAAACGCAACTATAGGAAGTCCGATTTCGGCAGATAACGATGCTGTTTTTATGATCGCCGATTTGTCAACCGTTTGGGTTACGGCGAATGTTTATGCAGGGGATTTGCTTTTTGTGCGAAAAGATATGGAGGTTGAAATGACTACATTTTCATATCCCGACGAGGTGTTTTATGGTAAAATAAACGCCCTGTCGCAGGTTTTCGATCCCGAAGAACGAGTGTTAAAAGCGAGAATAATCATGCAGAATAGAGACCTGAAATTGAAACCCGAAATGTCGATGTTGGTCAAGTTGAAAGATAAGACTTCGCGGCAATTGCCGGCTATTCCATCGGATGCACTTATTTTTGATGATAACCGTTATTTTGTGGTCGTGGAAGAAACGCAGGGAAATTTTGTTATCCGGGCTGTTGTTCCGCAAGGGCATAATCATGATACATCGTATATTTCAGCGGGATTGTCGGAAGGTGAGAGGGTAGTTGTAGCCAATCAACTGTTGATCTATTCGGAATTGAACGAAAATTGATAAGTCACAAAAAAATACAATCATGAAACGAACTTTATTTGTAACTCTCATCGGGCTAACACTCGCCTCAAACACCTACGCAGTCAGGCCTTTCATCACCGACGATGCGGCGATTACAGGTCGCAGGCAGTTCCAATTAGAAACCTGGGCGCTGTTCGACAAGTTCTCCGGACAACATTGGAGCATGTTAGCGTATGGACCCCACAAACACTTGGAAGTGGCTATTGGCGCAGTGTTGGGGTATGACCAACCCCAAATTGGACAAACCAAATTTTCCTACGCCATGCCCTTACTTGAGGCAAAGGTTCTGTTTCGTGAATACCAATCAGGCAAAGCCCCCGGAGTAGGGCTTGTTACAGGCACATTCCTGCCTTCCGGAAAGGGAGAGTTTGTTGCACCGGGCTACGGAGCCTACAGTTTTCTGGCACTAACCCAATGTTTCGGCGAGAACGAAGACGTTCTGATACACGGAAACATCGGAGTAAATTATTTATACACCAACAACCGAAATCAATACACTGCCGTTTGGGGGTTTGGCACGCAAATACGAGCCTACAAAGGTTTGCACCTCGTGGGCGAAATTATTGCGGGCGACCCTTACGTTCCCGGAACAGGGTTAGCCTATCAAGCAGGGGTCAGATACTTCATCAGCGACCTCGTTCAAGTCGATGCAACCGTGGGGCAAGGCATAGCAGGAGAAAACAAAGTGCCGTTTTGGGGAGGCTTTGGACTTAGGTATGTGATGACAAGGTTTGAAAAAAAACACTTAACTAAAATACAATAATCATGCACAAATTCATAAAAAATATCATCGGTTTTTCTCTAAAAAACCATGTACTCATTCTATTCTTGACAGCAATTCTTTTTATTGCAGGAATAATGTCTTATTTCAACACGCCGATAGAGGCTTATCCCGACGTTACCAACACGCGGGTGCGTGTGATCACGCAATGGTCGGGACGAAGTGCAGAGGAAGTCGAAAAATTTGTAACACTTCCCATCATGCGAGTGATGAATACCATTCCACGCAAGACGGACGTGCGCTCAACCTCACTGTTCGGCTTATCGGTCATAACCGTTATTTTTGACGATGGCGTTGACGATTTTTTTGCTCAACAATATGCCTCCAATCGTATGCAGGACTTGAATTTGCCCGAAGGAGCAGACGTGTCTATTGAGCCTCCATCGGGAGCCACAGGCGAAATTTACCGTTACATACTCAAAAGCGATTTGCCTATTCGCGAGGTTTCGACCATCAACGAATGGACGGTCAAACACGAGTTGCTTTCGGTGCCGGGCGTGGCAGATATCGTTACCTTTGGCGGCGAAGAAAAGATTTTTGAGATAAAAGTTAATCCCACCGAATTGGCAAATTATGACCTTTCGCCGCTCGAAGTGTATGAAGCCGTATCAAACAGCAACATCAATGTGGGTGGCGATATGATACAAAAAGGCAGTCAGGCTTTTGTTGTGCGTGGAATTGGTCTGCTTGAAAGTATCGAAGATATCGAAAACATTTTGATTGATGTGAGAGGCAATACGCCCATTCGTATCAAGCAAGTGGCTACGGTTGATGTTTCGTCCAAACCCCGATTGGGACAAGTCGGTTTAGATGGTGATGATGACGTAGTGCAAGGCATCGTCATTATGTTGCGAGGAGAAAACCCCGGCGAAGTGATCAAAAATCTAAAAGAAAAAATAGGCGAACTCAACGAGCGCATACTTCCCGAAAACGTAAGAATAGTGCCGTTTTTAGACCGAACAACCTTAGTCGATGCCACCATAAAAACGGTAGTAAAAAATATGCTTGAAGGGATATTGCTTGTTTCGCTCATCGTTTTTCTTTTTCTGTATAATTGGCGCACTACGCTGATTGTTTCCACCGTCATACCCTTGTCGTTTCTGTTTGCTATCATCATGTTGCGAATACAGGGACTTCCGGCAAACTTGATTTCGATGGGTGCGTTAGACTTTGGCTTGCTGTTGGAAGGCACGGTGGTTATTGTCGAAGTTATCTTTGTTGCGTTAGAAAAATTGTCGCGAAAAACCGGTATCAATTTTAGCAAAGTCGCTCGTAGTGGCGTTATCAAGAACAGTGCAGGAAATGTGGCATCGCATATTTTCTTTGCGATGTTTATTTTGATAGTAGCCTTGTTTCCCATTTTTTCTTTTCAAAAAGTGGAAGGAAAAATGTTTGCACCTCTCGCATTCACGTTGGGTTATGCCTTGTTAGGCTCTCTGATTTTATCGCTGACCTACGTGCCGGTGATGTGCAAATTGTTGCTCAATAAGCCGATTGTGGAGAGAACGAATAAGGTTAGTCGTGCCCTCATCACTTCGGTACATAAAACGTACGAAGTGGCTACGCGTTACCGAAAATCTGTGGTTGTCGGATTCCTTGTATTGCTGGCTCTTTGCGGATTGCGTTTCGCGTTTTGGGGTACGGAATTTATTCCGCAAATGAACGAAGGTGCAATTTATATTCGTGCCACCTTGCCCAATAGCGTGCATTTGGACGAATCTGTTCGTATTACCAAAGAGATGAAACAAAAACTGCAAACCTTTGACGAAGTGGAGTTCATTCTTTCCCAAACCGGACGACCCAACGATGGAACCGACCCGACAGGCTTTTTTAATATCGAATTTCACGTGCAACTTAAAAACGAGAAACAATGGAATCGCCGTATCAAAAAAGCCGACCTAATCAAGGAAATGGAGCAAACGCTTGACGTTTATCCGGGTATTATTTTGGGTTTCAGCCAACCCATTCAAGACAATGTTGAGGAATATGTGGCGGGCGTAAAAAGTTCGTTAGTGATAAAGATATTTGGCGATGACTTACATCAGTTGGAAAACCTTGCCGACCAAACCGCTGCTGCCATTAAAGATATTCGAGGCATTGAAGAAGTGAATGTGTTTCGTAGTATTGGTTTGCCCGAACTGCAAATCAAACTCGAAGAATCACGAATGGCACGCTATGCCGTATCTATGGCGGATGCACAAGCGGTAATCGAAATGGCAATCGGTGGAAAAGCCGCCACCCAATTTTACGAGGGCGAGCGGACTTTTGATGTGATGCTACGTTTCCAAAAGGAACATCGCGACAATGAAGACAAAATCGGAAACATTCTTATTCCAACCATGGATAAAAAATACGTTCCCTTAAAAGAAATTGCCGACATTGTGTTTATTACGGGTCCCACGTTTATTTATCGCGAAGGCAGTAGCCGATATATCGGGATTGGGTTTAGCATTCGCGACCGCGATTTAGGTTCGACCATCGCCGAGGCACAGGCACGGGTTAATGCCCTTGTAGAGACGCGGCATGCCACGTCTCTACAACAAACCGAAAACAAAATCGTATGGGCAGGCGAATTTGAAAGCCAACAACGTGCCACCAAACGTTTGATGGTTATTGTTCCTGCCGTCATACTGCTGATTTTATTTTTGCTCTATATGAATTTCGGAACGGTGAAAGATACGCTAATTGCAGCGAGTACCATACCTTACGCTTTCATTGGTGGCTTTATTTCGCTTTGGATAACAGGAACGGTATTTGGTATTTCTGCGGGCATTGGATTTATTATCCTTTTCGGCATTACGGCGATAAACAGTATTTTGTTGATTGCTCAGATGAAAGAACGCCTGATGTATCGCAACAATCTGCGTGTGGCGATTGACGAAGCTGTGAGCGACCGTTTACGTCCCATTCTGATGGTTGCGTTGATGGGGTCGATGGGATTGTTGCCCGCTGCGTTATCGCAAGGCATGGGTTCGGAAATACAAAAACCGTTGGCGATTATGATTGTGGGAGGTATTCTGATTTGTGCTATACTTTCGTTTACCGTGCTACCGCAGGTGTTTTACTTTGCGTATAGACGAAATGAAAGCAAATCTGCAAAAAAAACGGAAAACTAATATCTGAAAACTGAAAACTTTTTTGTATCTTTGCAAAATAATTATTAAAGTTTCGTCATGAACACGCAAATCTTTGAACAAATCCGCCAACTCAAACGGCAAATCATGCCGAACGAGAGGCTTATTCTCTTTGGCTCGCAGGCTCGTGGCGATGCGCGTAGGGACAGTGATTGGGATTTGCTCATACTGCTCAACAAAGACAAAAGAACACAAGAAGATTATGATCAATACGCATTCCCGTTTGATGAATTGGGCTGGAGTTATGGAGTGGCCATCAACGCAAAATTATACACTAATGAACAATGGGAACGAGGCCGGATTTTTCCGTTCTACCAAAATGTTATGCGTGAAGGAATAGAAATTAATTAAACAATGATAAACTATGGGCTTAACAGAAACCGATAGAAAAGAGGTTGTAAAATACCGATTAGAAAGAGCAAAGAGTACGCTTGCAGAAGTGCCATTTCTAATGGAAAATGAATTTTATGGAACGGCTATAAACAGGCTGTATTACGCTTGCTATTATGCCACAACAGCCTTGCTTGTTAGCAATGGCCACGAAGCACATACGCACACCGGCGTGAAGACCTTGTTGGCTCTGCATTACATAAAGGAAGGTCTAATAGAAAAATCGTTAGGCAAGATGTACGGTCAGTTGTTTAACATGCGCCAAACGAGCGACTACGAGGATTGGATAACCCTTGACGAAAGCGATGTTAAACAATTTATTGAACCTACAGAACAATTCATCTCCGCAATTGAAAATCTAATTTCATCACAACCATAATTCACAACTAAAAACAATACTATGAAATAAACGGAAATATCAGTAAAATATAGCGATTGCTATTCTTGTTTATCGAAATTTAGACACTTCTTACAAGCAAGAGAATGAGTAAACGCTCGTGAAAACGGGCTTTCTTGTTTGTGCTTGTGGGTCGTCTAAAACCTCGATAAACGGATAATGTGAAGTCCGTTTTTTTTATT